>NZ_RZTJ01000019.1:0-113731 GCF_003997065.1 Mesorhizobium sp. M6A.T.Ce.TU.016.01.1.1
CTTGTAGGCGACGCCGCCGGCCAAGCCGCCGACGCCGACCCAGAAGACGGGCGCGACGACGCCGTCGGAAAAATTCTCGGCCAGGCTTTCGATCGCCGCGCGGCAGACACCTGATCTGTCGAGCTTTTCCGGATCGCGGCCGACGATCCGCGAGACGGCAACACGGCCGATATCGAGTCCGCCATTGTCCAACCCGTCGGCCACCGCCTCGACATGCTCGGCCAGGCTCTTCTGCGACAGCAGCGACGTCGCCAGAATCGCCGTGAGGATCAATCCGGCTGGAATGCCCGAAAGCATGGTTTCAACTGCGAAAGCGATGGCGGCCGGCACCAGCACGATGATCAGCAGCGCATGAACACCGCGCCGGCGACGCAGGGCGTCGGAATCAGTATCGCGGTTGAGCCTGCGGTCGAGAAAGGATATCAGCCTGCCGAACCAGGTGACGGGATGGCCGATGGCGCCGAACAGCCAGGCCGGGTAGCCGACAGCGAATTCAACAACCAGTGACAGGAAAGCGATCAGGATCGACATGAAGTCTCTTGATGGAGCGGCGACAGTGGTGGATCACGGCGGAAGCCTTGGCCGGGCGAGGGCGCTTTTCCCGCACGCGCCACAACCCTTCGTCGACCTCTCGACCGGTATCAATCCGCACTCCTATCCGTTTTTCGAGTTGCCCGCCACCGCCCTGTCGAGATTGCCGGAAGCCGCGCGCGCCCGCGAGTTGGCCGACGTCGCGGCAAGCGCCTATGGCTCGCCATCGGCAGCGAATGTGATGTCAGCGCCGGGCACCCAGATCCTGTTGCCGCGCGTCGCCTCGCTGGTGCGCCCCGGCAAGGCGCTGGTGCTCGGGCCGACCTACGCCGAACATCAGCGGGCGGCGGCGATCGCCGGCCATGCTGTGATGGAGGTCGATGATTTCGAAGCCCTGGCAGGAGCCGACCTTGCCATCGTCGTTAACCCCAACAATCCAGACGGGCGCATCATCGAACGCAAGAAGCTGCTTGCGCTTGCGGGAAAATTGCGCGCCAGAGGCGGGTTGCTGGTCGTCGACGAGGCGTTCATGGATGTCGGCCCACGCGCGGAAAGCCTGGCCGGCGATGTCGAGCAAGGCGGCATCGTCGTATTGCGATCCTTCGGCAAGTTCTTTGGCCTCGCCGGGCTGCGGCTTGGCTTTGCACTGGCCGATACGCTGACGGTCGAGCGGCTGGAAGCGCAGTTCGGGCCATGGGCGGTTGCCGGACCGGCGCTCGAGTATGGTATCCGCGCACTTGCCGATACCGGTTGGCAGGCCGAGATGCGCCGCCGTCTGGCCGAGGATGCGGCGCGGCTCGATGCGCTGTTCGGCCGCTTCGGCGTGCCTGTCGCCGGCGGCACCACGCTGTTCCGCTATATCGGGCTGACGGGCGCCGCCGGCCTGTTTTCGGCACTTGGCGAGCGCGGCATCCTGCTTCGGCATTTCTCCGGCCGGCCGGAGGTGCTGCGCGCCGGGCTGCCGGGTCCGGACGAAGAATGGCAGCGGCTCGAATCGGCTCTTGCCGACTGGGCGCAACAGCGCGACGATAACGCCTAAAGCGCGTCGCATTTGAACGGATTCATGCGACGCGCTTTAAGTTCTTGTTTTTATGCATGTCGTTGTCGCAAAACCGCTGCGCACTTTTGCGCGACATGCATTAGGAGATCCAAGCAATGATCCATGTCTGTTCGCTGTCGAAGGTCGAGGAAACGGTCGCGAAAACCGGCGCCGAGCGGCTGCTTTCCCTGCTGGCTGCCGGTACCGAGGTGACGCGCCCGACCTCGATCATCAGGGAAAACCATCTGCATCTGGTCATGCACGACATTGCGGTGGCGCAGGACGGCATGACCATGCCGGGCGAAATCCATGTCCGTGACTTGCTCGATTTTGCGCGCCGATGGGATCGTGCGAGGCCGCTGGTCGTACATTGCTATGCCGGCATCAGCCGTTCGACGGCCTCGGCCTACATCATCGCGGCCGCATTGGCGCCGAAGCGCGACGAGGTCGAGTTGGCGCAGACGCTGCGTGCGCTATCGCCCTCGGCGACGCCCAATCCGCGGCTGATTGCGGTCGCCGACGCGCTGCTTGATCGCAACGGCCGGATGATCGAAGCAATCCAAGCGATCGGGCGCGGCGCGGAGGCCTTCGAAGGCACGCCGTTCGCGCTGAAGATCGACGGCTGATTCTGGTCAGAACCTGATCCATCCCGATCTGGATGGGCTGCGCTTGTTTTCATCCAAGCTATTTGATGACCCTTTCCATGTACCGCGTAGCTTCCTCCAAGCCCTTCGGTGCCGGTTCGAACGGTTCGCACTCTTGAAAGCCGAACTGGCGGTAAAGGGTGATCGCATTCGTCATGAATGAAACTGTCACTAGGTTCACCTTTTGGCACCTGGACTGCTCGATAGCATCGAGCGCCGTCGCAAGTAGGCGGGCGCCTACGCCTTTTCCTCGTCCTTCCGGACGCACGAAGAGCTTAACGATCTCGGCAACATCTCCATGACTGACGTAGCCGACGCAACCTAAGGCGACAGAGCCA
Source organism: Mesorhizobium sp. M6A.T.Ce.TU.016.01.1.1 (assembly GCF_003997065.1). Classification (NCBI taxonomy): domain Bacteria; kingdom Pseudomonadati; phylum Pseudomonadota; class Alphaproteobacteria; order Hyphomicrobiales; family Phyllobacteriaceae; genus Mesorhizobium; species Mesorhizobium sp. M6A.T.Ce.TU.016.01.1.1. Next base: position 2,553 of record NZ_RZTJ01000019.1, read on the forward strand.
GCCCGAGCGAGGTACATGCCTGTGCTGGGCGAGGTGCATTTTTCCAACAAGCTCGCGGCATCGTCAGAATAGTAGGCGGAAATCACATCTTCGGACGGAAGTCCATGCACGCCGCATTGTGCAACGTCCCATTGGCCCATCTCCGCGATGAGTGCGCCGGCTTCATGGAAGTCAGCAAGGGTCAGTGCCTTTGTGACGACAACCATCGCGCACCCATGGATGTGAGACTAGAAGCAACCGGCGATACTTTACTTTACGCACGGTCTGGAAACTAGCGCCATCAAAAGTGGCTGTCTGCCTTGAACCTCAAGCGCGGCGTGTGCAGAAATCCGCATTTTGGCTCACCTTGACCTGAAACAGACCCCTAGGCCAGCCAATCGACCAGCTTGGCCTTGCGAACGTCCTTCAACAGGCTGATGAAACCGTCGGCCTGATGGATGGCGGTAAGCCTGCCCTTTTCGGCCGTTGCAATGCTGGCATCGCCGACCACGCCGTTCGGGTTGAGATCGGTAGCGATCCAGGCGAAGGCGTGCGTTCCGGTGTGGCGCAGCAGCGAAAATTCCTTTTCGGCGCGGGCGACGTTGGACACGAAATTGTCGGCCTTTGCCATGTCGACCAGATCCGGCCGGAAATGCAGCATCAGCGAGGTCTCGACATCGCCGCCATGAATGCCCTGGCGGTCCTCAAGCGCGGTATACATGCCGGCCGGCCGACCAAAGCGCTGCCAACTCGTCTTCACCGCCAGCATCTTTGCACGCACGCGCAATTCGCGCGTGATGATGCCCATGATCTCCTCGTTGCCGCCATGCGAGTTGACGACGATCAGTTTCCTGATGCCGGCGCGCGCTATCGACAGGCCAAGCTCGGTCCACGCCTCGATCAAGGTCGCCGCCGGCAGAGTGAGGGTCCCCGGCGCATGCAGGTGCTCGTTCGACTTGCCCACGGCCTGGACGGGCAGGATGCGGATGTCGAGATCACCCGGCAGGCGGGCGATCATCGTGTCGAGCATGCCGGTCATGATCGAAGTGTCGGTCGAAACCGGCAGATGCGGCCCGTGCTGTTCGATCGCTGCCACCGGCAGAACGGCGATCGTCGCCTCCGGGTCGATGGTGGCGTATTCGGTGGTCCGGTAATCGCCCCACCACACGCGTTTATTTGGAACGGTCATGTCATGCCTTTTTCGATAGACTGGCCTTTTCGATAGGCTGGCCTCTTCGGTGCAGACCTAGCGCGGGAAGGATCGCCTGTCGATCACCCTGCCGCGATGACCTCGATCTCGACCTTGAATTCCGGCCGCGCGAAACCGGACACGATCATCAGCGTCGAGGCGGGTGCCGGGCTGGCGAACAGGCGGTCGCGGACGTCCATATAGGGCCTGAGGAAAGCGCGGTCGGTGACATAGGCATTGATGCGAACGATGTCGGAGAGTCCAAGCCCGGCCTCGCCGAGAATCGCGGCGATATTCCCGAAACAGAGTTCCGCCTGTGCGCCGGCATCCTCCGGGATCTGATCGTCCGCAGTGATGGCAACCTGGCCAGAACACAGCACCAGCCTCTTGCCGGGCGGCACCTCGACGCCATGGCTGTAGCGGGCGAAAGGCGGCTTGATCGACTTCGGCGTGAGGAATTTGAACATGGCAATCTCCGTTTCGCAACCAGCCTAAGGCCGGATTAGCCGTGTCTTCAAGTTGGTGGTGCATGTTATCAGGGCGATTGTGGACAGGCGTTCAAAAAATAGGCACCATGCCTTCGGTACAGCATGACCAGTCCGGCCTTCGCGCACGACTGTTGCGCAAGCGGGCGGTCCCGGCGATGGCATGTGTCTTGCTTCTTGAATCGATGGTGTCGAGCCCGGCGCGTGACGCGCCCGAGCCAACAAAGGGTGGTGTGGATGGACGGAAAACTTAAGATCTCGGTTGGCGCGATCGTGCTGCTTGCCGCGAGCACGCTGAGCGCGGCAGCAAATGAGAAGGTCACCTTCGGCACCAACTGGCTCGCCCAGGCCGAGCACGGCGGCTACTATCAGGCCGCGGTGGATGGCACCTATGCCGCTTGCGGGCTCGACGTAACGATCATGCAAGGTGGCCCGCAGGTCAGCGGGCGGCCGCTGTTGCTCGCCGGCAAGATCGACTTCTATATGGGCGGCAACATGCTACAGGCCTTCGACGCCGTCCAGCAGGAGATTCCGCTGCGCGTGGTCGCTGCCTCCTTCCAGAAAGAGCCGCAGGTGATCATGGCCCATCCAGGTCAAGGGCTCGATAAATGGGAGGATCTGAAAAACGCGGATCAGTACATCATCGCTGACGAAGGTGCACAGAGCTTCTTCCAATGGATGGTAACGGAATTCGGCTTCGATCCGGCCAAGCGCGTGCCCTACACCTTCAACCCCGCACCTTTCATCGCCAATCCAAAATCGATCCAGCAAGGCTACGTGACCTCGGAACCCCATGCGGTCGCCAAGGAAGGCGGCTTCCAGCCCAATTTGTTCCTGCTCGCAGACTACGGTTTCGACACCTATGCGACGACGATCGAGACCATGCAGGCCACGATCGACAAGCGGCCGGAGGTTGTTCAGTGCTTCGTCGATGGCTCGGCCAAGGGCTGGTACAACTATCTCTACGGCGACAACGCTGCCGCCAATGCGGCGATCAAGAAGGACAATCCCGACATCAGTGACGAACAGATCGCGTTTTCGATCGAGCAGATGAAGAAATTCGGCATCGTCGATTCCGGCGACACGGAAAAACTCGGTATCGGCGCGATGACCGACGCGCGCATCCAGAGCTTCTACGACAAGATGGTCAAGGCCAAGGTCGTGCCGGCCGGTGTCGACATCAAGAAGTCCTACACGCTGGCCTTCGTCAACAAGGGCGTCGGGATCGAGCTGAAGAAATAGCGCCCAGGCATGATGCAGGAAAAAGTGGCGGAAGCGCCGGCGAGCGCATCGGGCAAGGGTCCGATGCTGCTGGCGCTGCGCGGCGTCGACAAGGTATTTTCCAATGGCGTGACAGCGCTCAGCGATGTCGACCTGACGATCCGGGAAGGCGATTTCCTCAGCCTTCTCGGCCCATCTGGCTGCGGCAAGTCGACGGCGTTGCGGCTGATTGCTGGCCTGTCGACGCCGACCTCCGGCGTGCTCGACTGGCGCGGCAGCAGCTCTGTCGACCGTTCGAATATCGGCTTCGTCTTCCAGGAGCCGACGCTGCTGCCCTGGGCCGATGTCTTTGACAATGTCTGGCTGCCGCTGCGGCTGAAGGGCGTGTCGCGGGCCAAGGCTGCGCCTGTCGTGATGGAGATGCTGGCGCGAGTTCACCTGACCGGCTTCGAGAATGCCGTGCCGCGCGAGCTGTCCGGCGGCATGAAGATGCGCGTCTCGATCGCCCGCGCCATGGTGACCAAGCCGCGCGTTCTGCTGATGGACGAGCCGTTCGCGGCACTGGACGAGATCACCCGCTTCAAGCTCAACAACGATCTTCTGGAACTATGGCAGGACGAGCGTTTCACCGTCGTCTTCGTTACCCACAGCGTCTTCGAAAGCGTTTTCCTCTCCAACCGCGTCGTCGTCATGGCGGCGCGACCGGGCCGGGTGTTCAAAGAACTCGCCATCGATGCGCCCTATCCGCGCAACGAAGCTTTCCGTACCTCGCCCGACTATGCCGCGCTCTGCCGCCAGGCATCCGACGTGCTGATCGGCGCCATCAACTCAACTGCCGGACCGCATCATGACGGCCATTGAAGAACACGCGCTGACGCTCGATCCAGAGGAGGCGCGTCGCGTACGCCAGGAGCGGCTCGAGCAGATCGGCCGATGGGTGCTGCCGCTGGCGATCATGATCCTGGCGATCTGGCTGTGGGATCGAATCTGCGTCTGGAACGACATTCCGAAATATATCCTGCCGCGCCCCGGTGTGGTGCTGCAAACGCTGTTCGACGATGCCGGGCTGCTGTTCTCCTCGCTGCTGGTGACGCTCAAGATCACCTTCCTCAGCCTGCTTCTGGCCGTCATCGGCGGTGTCGGGTTGGCGGTGCTGTTCGCGCAATCGAAATGGGTGGAGATGTCGTTCTTCCCGTTCGCCATCGTCCTGCAGGTGACGCCGATCGTCGCGATCTTCCCGCTGATCAACATCTATGTCGACAACCAGACGACGAAGCTTCTGCTGTGTGCCTGGATCGTCGCCTTCTTCCCGATCCTGTCCAACACCACACTCGGCCTCAATTCCGTCGACCGCAATCTGCGCGACATGTTCAAGCTCAACGGCGCGACCCGCTGGCAGCAATTGCGTTATCTCAGGCTGCCGGCGGCGATGCCCTATTTTCTCGGTGGGCTGAAGATCGCCGGTGGCCTGTCGCTGATCGGCGCGGTGGTGGCGGAGTTCGTCGCCGGAGCCACCGGCCAGTCGTCGGGGCTTGCCTCGCGCATCATCGAGGCCGGCTACCGGCTCAACGCACCGCGGCTGTTCGCGGCGCTGATCCTGATCTCGTTCACCGGCATTCTGATCTTCCTGGTGCTGTCGCTGATCTCGCATCTGATCCTGCGGCGCTGGCATGAAAGCGCGCTGAGGCAGGAGCGATGATGGTTGGCGCCGTTACCCCCCTCTGTCCTGCCGGACATCTCCCCCTCAAGGGGGGAGATTGGATGCCATCTAGGATTTCGCCAATCACCAACGTTGCAAGACGAACGCCATGGGCGAAGCTGCTAATCTCCCCCCTTGAGGGGGAGATGTCCGGCAGGACAGAGGGGGGTAAGGCTTGATACCAGCTTCTGGTTCTTACCATCTTGCGAACGTCCGGCTTCATTCATCCCTAACCCCGGGCCTTGCCGCAGCCTTCGACGCCGACGGGTTTGCGCTCGCCAATATCGCCGTCGCCGACGGCAGGATTTCCAGCGTCGTCGCGCATCGCCAGTCCAATACACCGGCAGGCACGATCGACCTCGGCGGCCGCATCGTCATGCCGTGCTTTGTCGACTGCCACACCCATATCGACAAGGGCCATATCTGGCCTCGAAAACCCAATCCCGACGGCACGTTCATGGGCGCGCTGAATGCCACCGGCGCTGACCGCGCTGCCCGTTGGAGCGCGGACGATGTTGCCCGCCGCATGGATTTTTCGCTGCGCTCAGCGTACGCGCACGGCACCAAAGGCCTGCGCACCCATCTCGACAGCGTCGCGCCGCAGGAGGAGATCTCCTGGCCGGTGTTCGAGACGATGCGGGAGCAATGGCGCGGCCGCATCGAGCTGCAGGCGGCCTGTCTGCTCGGCATCGAAGGCGTGCGCGACGGGAAATGGTTCGAAGGATTGGCCAAACGCGTCGCCGCGGCCAAGGGCGTGCTCGGCGTCGTCACCTACATGCTGCCGGACCTGGAAGAGCTTCTCGACCAGGTGTTTGCGCAGGCGATCAAGCATGGCCTCGACCTCGATTTCCATGCCGACGAGACCGACGCCGCCTCGGCGATCTCGCTGAAGAAGATCGCCGAGGCGGCACTATGGAACGGTTTTGAGGGAAACATCCTTGTCGGCCATTGCTGCTCGCTGGCACGCCAGCCCGATCTCGATGTGCTGGACACGCTGGACAAGGTGGCGAAGGCGCGGCTCGCCGTGGTGTCGCTGCCGATGTGCAATCTCTATCTGCAGGACCGGCGGGCTGATAACACCACGCCGCGCTGGCGCGGCGTGACGCTGCTGCACGAGATGAAGGCGCGCGGCATTCCAGTGGCCGTCGCCTCCGACAACACCCGGGACCCGTTCTACGCCTATGGCGATCTCGACATGCTGGAGGTCTACCGCATGGCGACGCGTATCCTGCATTTCGATCACCCGGTCGGCGATTGGCCGCAAGCGGTGACTTCGACGCCGGCCAAGGTGATGCGGCTCGATGGTTTCGGCATGCTTGCCGCAGGCAGCGCGGCCGACTTCGTCGTCTTTAGGGGGCGGAGCTGGACGGAATTGCTGTCGCGGCCCGAATCGGATCGCATCGTGGTGCGCGATGGCCGCGCCATCGAGCGCCACTTGCCCGACTATGCCGAACTCGACGAGCTGATGGTGAAATGATGGACATTTCGGCACTGAAGCGCGACCTCGACGGTCTGAAGATCGACGACCATCCGGCGATCGTCCAGCAGAAGAGCCGCGATTTCTACTGGTACAGCCCGGTGCTGAAGCAGCAGCTCGACCATGTGACCGGCGACCTGATCGTGACGCCGAAGACGGAAGACGAGGTGATCCGCGTGCTCGCCGCCTGTCACCGGCATGGCATTCCGGTGACGCCGCGCGGCAGCGGCACCGGCAATTATGGGCAGGCTATGCCGCTGTCCGGCGGCGTCGTGCTCAACCTTGCCGAGATGAATACGATCAAGACGATTGCGCCGGGCCGCGTCGTGACCGGGCCGGGTGCCGTGCTTGCCGACATCGACAGAGCGACGCGGGCGCATTCCGGACAGGAGCTTCGGATGTCGCCGTCAACCTACAACACGGCGAGTATAGGCGGCTTTGTCGCCGGCGGTTCAGGCGGCATTGGCTCGATCCGCTGGGGCGGGCTGCGCGACCTCGGCAATGTCATCAGGCTCAGGACCGTGACGATGGAGGCGGAGCCTCGCATCATGGATCTTATCGGCGAGGAGGTGCTGAAGGTCATGCATGCCTACGGCACCAACGGCATCATCACCGAGGTCGAGATGCCGCTGACCGCAAGCTACGACTGGATCGATGTCATAGTCGGCTTCGACGATTTCATGGATGCAGCCGGTTTCGGCAATGGTCTTGCCATCCAGGATGGCATTCTGGCGAAACTGATCACGCCGATCGCCGCTCCGATCCCCTATGACTATTTCAAGCGGCACCAGAAATTCTTCCGGCGCGAGCAAAGCATCGTCGTCTGCATGATCGCGTCGCATGCGATGGATGCCTTTGTCGCCCTCACCGCACGCAGCAAGGGCGAGATCGTCTTCCGCGCCGACAAGGAGGCCGATCTCAAAGGCCTGCCGCCGGCCTATGAGCTGACCTGGAACCACACGACGCTGCGTGCCATCAGGGTCGACTCGACGATTACTTATCTGCAGACCCGCTATCCCTCGCCGGATCACCTCGCTTACGTCAAGGCGATGATCGATCGCTTCGGCGACGAGGTGCCGACGCATCTCGAATTCATCCGCTTCGATGGCGCGATCGGCGTGGCCGGACTGCCGCTGGTCCGCTTCACGACAGCGGAGCGGCTCGACGAGATCATCCGCATCCATGAAGACAATGGCTGCTGGGTCTTCAATCCGCACCGCTACACGCTGGAAGAGGGCGGCATGAAGCAGACGGACGAGGTGCAGCTCGCCTTCAAGCGCGAGACCGATCCGCAAGGGCTGCTCAATCCCGGCAAGATGATCGCCTGGGAAAACCCGGACTACGACTATCGCTCGGGCAAGTCGTTCCTGTTCAAGGGGTTGGAGAAGGCGGGTTGAACGATGACGAGCGTGTGGCGCTGTACCCCCCTCTGGCCTGCCGGCCATCTCCCCCTCAAGGGGGGAGATTGGCAGTTTCTACGCCTCGATCCCCTTGCCGCGTTGGTGTTTGGCAAAACCGATGGTGACGGCCAATCTCCCCCCTTGAGGGGGAGATGCCCGGCAGGGCAGAGGGGGGTGCCTCGCGCCAACCTGCGAGCACTTCAATGAAAATCCTCGTGCTCTACGCCCATCCGGTCGAGGCCAGCTTCAATGCCGGTTTGCACAAGGTGATCGTCGAGCGGCTGACGGCCGCTGGCCATGCCGTCGACGATTGCGACCTCTATGCCGAGAATTTCGATCCCAGGCTGACGCGCGCCGAACGGGTCAGATATCACGACGAGCGCGGCGCCGCTGATCCGGCGGCCGCTTATATCGAGAGGCTGCAAAAGGCCGAGGCGCTGGTGCTGTCATTCCCGGTGTGGAACTACGGCTATCCGGCGATCCTGAAGGGGTTCTTCGACCGCGTTTTCCTGCCTGGCGTGTCGTTCAAGCTGGTCGACGGCAAGGTGAAGCCGTCGCTGCACAACATCCGCAAGCTGGCGGCGGTCACCACCTATGGCGGCAGCCGGCTCCATGCAATGCTGATGAGCGACCCGCCGCGAAAGCTGGTCAAGCGTGTGTTGCGCGCCACGGTCAAGCCAGGCGCCTCCGTTTCCTATCTCGCGCATTACTCGATGAACCTGTCGACCGATGAAACGCGGAAAAGATTCATGGCGAAGGTCGCCGCCAGCATGGATGCCTTCTGATGCGGGTCCTGGTGGTTTACTGCCATCCTGTGCCCGAAAGCTTTTGCGCCGCGATCCGGGATAGTGCCATCGAGGTGCTGAAGGCGAGGGGCTGGGAGGTGCGGCTGCTCGACCTCTATGCGGAGAATTTCAATCCGGTCATGGGCTGCGGCGAGCGACGCTCCTACAATGAGCATGCCCCGCAGGACCCGGCGCTCAAGCCGCACATCGACCACCTAAACTGGGCCCAGGCAATCCTCTTCATCTATCCGACATGGTGGTACGGGCTGCCGGCAATGCTGAAGGGGTGGCTAGACCGGGTCTGGGCGACCGACGTCGCCTTTAAGCTACCAGCGGGCAAAGGACGGATTCAGTCGCTGATGAGGCATGTGACGAAGATCGGGGTGATCACGACCTGCGGCGCGCCGACCTGGTGGAGCGTCGTCGTCGGACAGCCGGGACGCAAGACAATCCTGCGCGGCATGCGGGCGCTCTGCGCCACCCGCTGCAAGACGTTCTTTCTGGCCCACTACCTGATGGACGCGTCGACGCCAAAGCCGAGGGCGGCATTTCTGGAGAAAGGAAGAAAGAAGCTGGAGCGCTTCTGAGCTACATCCGCACTCGTTCCGCTTTCGGATCGTACATCGGCTTCAGCGACACTTCGGCGGCGAAGCGCTCGCCGGCGATCTCGATCTCGTAGGACGACGACAGCACATCCGCCTCGCTCTCGCCCTGGCAAGGCACGTAGCCGAGCCCAACGGCGCCGCCGAGATGGTGGCCGTAATTTCCCGAGGTGACCGGGCCGACAATCTTGCCGTCGCGCAGGATCGCCTCATTGTGGAAGAGCAGCGGCTCAGGGTCTCTCAGGCGGAACTGCACCAGGCGCCGGTTCAATCCGGTCTCTTTCTTCCTCAGCACGGCATCGCGGCCGAGAAAATCTCCTTTGCCGGCCTTCACCGCGAAGCCGAGGCCCGCCTCCAGCACATTGTCTTCGTCGGTGATGTCGTGGCCGAAATGCCGGAAGGCCTTTTCGATGCGGCAGGAATCCAGGGTGTGCAGACCGCAGAGTTTTAGGCCGACGTCGGCGCCAGCCTCAGCTATTGCCTCGAAGACATGGGCGGCCTGGTCGGTCGAGACATAAAGCTCCCAGCCGAGCTCGCCGACATAGGTGACGCGGTGAGCACGGGCCAGTCCCATGCCGATTTCAATCTCCTGAAACGTGCCGAATGGATTGGTTTCGTTGGAGAAATCGTTCGGGCTCAGCTTTTGAATCAATTTTCGCGAGTCCGGCCCCATCAGGCAGAGAACGGCTTCTGCAGCGGTCACATCGGTGATGACGACGAATTCATCGGTGAGGTGCTTGCGCAGCCAGGCCAGGTCGCGCTGCAGCGTCGCGCCGGGCACGACGAGGAAGTACGCCGTTTCCGACAGCCGCGAGACGGTGAGGTCGCTCTCGATGCCGCCGCGCTGGTTGAGCATCTGGGTGTAGATGATCTTGCCCGGCGCCACGTCCATGTCGTTGGCGCAAAGCTTCTGCAGCAATGCACAGGCGTCGCGGCCCTCGACACGGATCTTGCCGAACGAGGTCATGTCGAACAGGCCGACGCCGTTTCGGACCGCCAGATGTTCCTCGCGCTGGTTGTCGAACCAGTTCTGCCGCTTCCAGGAATAGCGGTATTCGTGCTCCTGGCCTTCGCGGGCGAACCAGTTGGCGCGTTCCCAGCCGGCGACTTCGCCGAACACCGCGCCGCGCGCCTTCAGATGTTCGTGTAGGGGAGAGCGTCTCACGTTCCGTGAAGTCGCCATCTGGCGGTACGGGAAATGGTCGGCGTAGAGCAGGCCGAGCGTCTCGGAGACGCGCTCTCTGAGGTAACGGCGGTTCTTCTGGAACGGCTGGGCGCGGCGGATATCGACCTCCCACAGATCGAAGGGTGCCTCGCCATCGTTGATCCATTGCGCCAGGGCCATGCCGGCGCCGCCGGAGGAGACGATGCCGATGGAATTATAGCCGGTCGCCATCCAATAGCCGGAAAGCTCCGGCGCCTCGCCGAGATAGTAGCGATCGTCGGGCGTAAAACTCTCGGGACCGTTGAAGAAGGTGTGGATGCCGGCGCTGGCCAGCATCGGCATGCGGTTGACGCCCATTTCGAGGATCGGCTCGAAATGCTCGAAATCCTCGGGCAACTGGTCGAAGCAGAAATCCTCACGGATGCCATCCATGCCCCAAGGCTTGGCTACCGGCTCGAAGGCACCGAGCATCATCTTGCCGGCATCTTCCTTGTAGTAGGCGCATTCGTCCGGCACGCGCAGCACCGGCAGCCGGGTGAGGCCGGGGATCGGCTCGGTGACGAGATAAAAATGCTCGCAGGCATGCAGCGGGATGGTGACGCCGTTCTGGCGCCCGAGCTCGCGCGCCCACATGCCGGCGCAGTTGACGACGACATCGGCCTCGATCATGCCTTGCTCGTCGCCTTGCGCCCAGGAAACGCCGGTGACGCGGCCGGCCCTAGTGTGGACCTTGGTGACCTTCACGTTCTCGACGATGGTCGCACCGCGCTGGCGCGCGCCCTTGGCCAGCGCCATGGCGATGTTGGCGGGATCGCACTGGCCGTCGAGCGGCAGATGCACGGCGCCGACCACGTCGGAAATGTTGAGATGCGGATACATCTCCTTGACTTCACCAGGCGAAATCTCGCGCACGTCGACGTCGAAGGCGCGGGCGAGAGACGCCTGCCTATAGATCTCGTGCTTGCGCTCCTCGGTCAGCGCCACGGTGATCGAGCCGACCTGGCGCATGCCGGTGCCGACATCGGTCTCGGCTTCCAGCTTGACGTAGAGGTCGGCCGAATATTTAGCCAGCCGCGTCATGTTCTGCGAGCCGCGCAACTGGCCGATCAGGCCGGCGGCGTGCCATGTCGTGCCCGATGTCAGCTGCTTTCGTTCGAGCAGCACGATATCGGTCCAGCCGAGCTTGGCCAGATGGTAGGCGACCGAGCAGCCGGAGACACCGCCGCCGATAATGACAGCCCTTGCTTTGGGAGGAATGGTTTTGGCGGGCAGGGCGCTCATGCAGCCTCACGGCGATAGCTGGAAGCAAAACGGCGCAAGCGAAGGGCTGCTTCCAAAAGCACCGCCTCGGGCTGGCAGAGGCTGACGCGAATATGGCCGGCGGCCGCCTCGCCGAAGCTTGAGCCGGGCATCACGCCGACCTTTTCCTTGTCGAGGAGAGCCCAGGCGAACTTCTCGTCGTCGGGCTCGAGAGCCGATATGTCGAGCATGACATACATGCCGCCTTCGGAACCGCGCACGGTGACGTTGTTCATGCCGCGCATGGCATCGAGGACGACGCTGCGCCTTGCAGCATAGCGTTCGGCAATCTCCGTGACGCCGTAGCCGTTTTCCAGCGCCTCGGCGCACGCGAGGCTGATGAAGGCCGGCAGGCCGTAGGTCGTCACCAGATTGAGGCTGGTCAGCAGCGAGATCATCTCTTCGGGTCCGGTCAGCCAGCCCATGCGCCAGCCGGTCATGCCGTGGCTCTTCGACATGGAATTGATGACCAGTGTGCGGTCCGCCATGCCGGGCAGAGAGCGCGGCGAGATGTGCTCGCCGCCGCCCAGCGTCCAGTAGACCTCGTCCGACAGCAGCCAGAGGTCATGTTCCCGGCATATCTGCGCCAGCTCTTCCAGCCGCTGGCGCGAATAGACAGCACCCGTGGGGTTGTTGGGCGTGTTGATGAGGATGGCCCGCGTGTTCGGCCGAAGCGCTGCACGAATGTCGGCAGCCCGCGGTTGAAAACCATCCTCGGCGGGTGTCTCGACCACGGTGAAATCGGCGCCCGCCGCGCTGAAGGTGTTGGGATAGGTCGCGTAATAGGGCGCGACCACAATGGCATGGTCGCCCTGGTCGAGAACGGCCTGCACTGCCGCATACAGCGCTGCCTGCCCACCCGGCGTGGCGATGACCTGGTCGGGGTTGGTCGCAACGCCGGTGCAGAGGGTCGAGGCCGCCGCCATTGCCTTGCGCAGGCGCGGAATGCCGGGAAGCGGGGTGTAGTGGTGGTTGCTGGCGCGAACCGCTGTCACGCAGGCTTCGATGGTTTGGCCCGGCGCATCGAAATCATGGTCGCCGACCGACAGCATGATGATGTCCTCGCCGGCCTCCTTGCGTGCCCAGGCAGCGGAATGAACCTCCCAGCCATCCTTGCCCGAAGGCACGATGCCGGAAATACGCGATGATGGTCTGGGCATTATGCTCTTAGCCTCTCGTTCTTCGGATCCCACAGCGGCTCGTCGTTCTGTATGACCGCCTTGAAGCGCTCGCCAAAGATTTCAACCTCGACCGTGGTTCCCGGCTCGGTGAGGTCGGCGCGCAGCATGCCGAGCGCGATCGATTTGTGGATGCGATGACCCCAGCCGCCGGATGTTGTCTCGCCGACGATCTCGCCGTCATGCCACAGCGTCGACATGGTGGGCGCATCGCAGTCGCCGGGGTTTTCGACGACCAGCGTGACGAAGCGTTTCTTCACGCCCTGCTGCTTCTCGTTCTGCAACGCCGCCTTGCCGCGAAAATCCGGCTTGTCCCATTTGACGAAGCGCTCCAGCCCGCCCTGCAGGATCGAGTAGTCGGTCGACAGATCGCCCTTCCAGGCGCGGTAGCCTTTTTCGAGCCGAAGCGAATCCAGCGCGTACATGCCGAACGGCTTCAGGCCATGCTTCTGCCCGGCCGCCCAGACGGCATCGAAGATCGCGGCGGTGTCGTCGATCTTGGTGTGGATTTCCCAGCCGAGTTCGCCGGCGAAGGACACACGCACCAGCCTCGCCCAGCGGCCTGCGATTGTCGTTTCCTGATGCGTCAGCCAGGGCAGAGCAAGGTCGGCGGCGCAGATATCGGCGAGGATTTTTCGCGAGTTGGGTCCGGCGAGGATCTGCGTGAAATATTCCTCTGTGCGATCGATCAGCTTGAATGTCGCATGCTTCGGCATGCGTGATTTCAGCCACTCGAAATCGTGCCACTGCGCCACCGCGGCGGTTATCAGCGTCATCAGATTCTCGTCGTGGCGCACCACCGACATTTCGGTGACGATGCGGCCCTTGTCGTCGGCAAAATAGACAAGGCCGATGCGGCCGGGTTTCGGCACGATGCCGGTGACCTGCTGGCTCAGCCATTCGGCAGCGCCTGGACCGTCGAGGTTGAAGCGGGAAAAACCAGGCAGGTCCAAAATGCCGGCGGCGTCGCGCACAGCGAGGCATTCTTCGCGGACGCGATGCTGCCAAGGCCCGTCGCGGCGGAAGGTCAGCGTCGCGGCTTCCGAGACGTCGTCGCCGGCTTGCGCGTACCAAGTGGCGCGCTCCCAGCCATTATAGGCGTCAAAGCAGGCGCCGAGCGCCTTGATGCGATCGTGGATCGGCGACAGTTTACGGTCGCGTCCAGCCGGCCAGGCATGGCGCGGGAATTGGATGGCGTATTCGTTGCCGTAGATCTCCATGCCCTTGGCGATGCAGTAATCCGGGGCCGAGGCAAAGCTGGTGAAGCGGCGCGGATCGCAGGACCACATGTCCCATTCGGTCTGACCCTCCGTCACCCATTCGGCCAGCACCTTGCCGGCGCCGCCGCCCTGAGCGATGCCGAAGGTGAAGACGCAGGCCTCGAAGGCGTTGGGCACGCCGGGCATCGGGCCGATCAGCGGGTTGCCGTCCGGCGCGTAAGGGATCGGGCCGTTGATGACTTTTGACAGGCCGGCGGTGCCGAGGATAGGCACGCGGGCGACGGCATCGGCCAGATAGTCCTCCAGCCGGTCGAGATCGTCGGGGAACAGCTGGAACGAAAAATCATCGGGCATGGGGTCGTTGTGGCCGACCCAATGCGCACGGCAATTGCGCTCATAGGGGCCGAGATTCATGCCGTTCTTTTCCTGGCGCAGATAATAGGAGGTGTCGACATCGCGCAGCAGCGGCAGTTTCTTGCCTTGCTCCTTCGACCATGCGGCCAGTTCGGGGATTTCCTCGAACAGGATATATTGATGGCTCATCACCATCATCGGCACGTCGCGGCCGAACATCCTGCCGACTTCGGCCGCGCGGTAGCCGGCGGCGTTGACGACGATCTCGCAGCGGATCTCGCCCTGCGCTGTTACAACCACCCACTCGTCCTTCTCGCGGCGCACGCCGGTGACCGGACAGAAGCGGAAGATCTTCGCTCCCATGTCGCGGGCGCCCTTGGCCAGCGCCTGGGTCAGCTGCGCCGGATCGATGTCGCCGTCGCTCGGATCGTAGAGCGCGCCCTTCAGCTCATGCGTTTCGATGAATGGATAGCGGCGCTTGATTTCGTCGAGCCCGACCACGTCGATGTCCATGCCCTGATAGCGGCCCATGCCCTTGGCGCGCTGGAACTCCTGCATGCGTTCGACCGTATGAGCCAGCCTGAGCGAGCCGGTGACGTGGTAGTTCATGGGATAGCCGACCGCATCGGCCAGCCCGCGATAAAGCTCCGTCGAATAGCGCTGCATGTTCATCAGCGACCACGACGAGGAGAAGGTCGGCACATTGCCGGCCGCATGCCAGGTCGAGCCGGAGGTGAGCTCGTTCTTCTCCAGGAGCACGCAGTCGGTCCAGCCCGCCTTGGCGAGATGGTAGAGCGAGGAGGCGCCGACGACACCGCCTCCGATGATCACCACACGTGCCGTGGTCGGCAAACCCGCCATGTTTTTCTCCAGACCTATATTCAGTAGACAGGTGGCGAAACCACCCAGATGACGACAGCCGGCTCCGCTCCAGGATTGCGCCAGCGGAACGGCTTGCCGTCGAAGCGAAAGGAGTCGCCCTCACCAAGCCGGTGCCAGACGCCTGATATCTCGATGTCGAAGCTGCCGGAAGCGACATATCCGGCTTCCTCCGTCGGCCGGCGCGCCTCGGTCTTCAGCTCCGCACCCGGCGCGAAGACCGAACGCAGCATCTCGAAGCTACCGCCGAGATCGGGCGACAGAAGCTCCTCCACAAGGCCGGAATCGCTTGTGCCAAGCGTGCGGCGGCTGCCGGCGCGCACGATGACACCGCGCTCGTTCTCGACAGGCACGTCGTGGCTGAAGAACAGGCTGACCGGCACCCCGAAAACTTCCGCGAAGGCCCTGAGATCGCCGAGCGACGGGATCGACAGGCCGCGCTCGACCTGACTGACCCAGCCGACGGAGCGGCCGAGCTTCAGACCGATCTCGGCAAGTGTCAGCCTGCGCGCCTTACGCAGCGCCCTGATATCGCCGGCCAGCAGCCGTTCGCGGTTTTCCTGCTCCGATCTGATGGCGGTTGAGGTCAAGCCATTTCTCTTACGGAAAAATTCCCCATGATGAAAAATTGGGGGCAAATTTCATGAGAGGTCAAGTTCGTGAAAAAATCAATAGGATTTTCATGAGGCCACAAGATTTGCTTGCGCCATTTTGACGGTTCAGGCAAAGGCTCGGCCACGAACGGCGAGTGAGGGCGTCCGGTCGAGACCCACGATAGCGCGCCGCGCGTCCAATTGGACGCGCAAAGGACGCTCTATCATTTTCTAGACTGCGCATGATTCTTCCGGACACCGATTCCGATTTCCGGGGTCATGCGCTAAGGACGGCCCATGCTGGAAAACAACACCCGGATCGCTAAGGATGCGGCGATCGTCGACGAGGCGATCACGTCACGCCGTTCTGTGCGGGCCTTCCTGCCCGAGATGGTCGATGACGAGACGATCCGCGCCATTCTCTCTGTCGCCGCGCGTGCACCTTCGGGCACCAACATGCAGCCCTGGCGGGTCTACGTCACCAAGGGCGAGGTCAAGCAGCGGATCACCGACGCCATCCTCAATTCCGGCATCCGCGCCGAAAAGGCCGACTGGGACGAATATCGCTATTACCCCGACCAGTTCTTCGAACCGTATCTCACCCGGCGGCGCGCGAATGGCTTCGGCCTCTACGGCGCGCTCGGCATCGGCCGGCGCGAGGTGGACAGGATGCGTGCGCAGCACGACCGCAACTTCGTCTTCTTCGACGCACCGGTCGGCATGATTTTCACGGTCGACCGGCGGCTGAACAAGGGCTCGTGGATCGATTACGGCATGTTCCTGCAGAACATCATGGTGGCGGCGCGGGGCAGGGGCCTGCACACCTGTCCGCAGGCGGCCTTTGCACCGTATCACAAGCAGATCAGGCCGGTGCTTAATATCCCCGACGAGGAGATCGTCGTCTGCGGCATGGCGCTCGGCCATGAGGACAGATCCAAGCCCGAAAACGAGTTCCGCACCGACCGCGCGCCGCTGGAAGAGTGGGTGACATTCGCCAAATGAGGTGGCGCCAAATGAGGTGGCGCCAAGTGAGGTGACGACGCGCCGCCTCGGTCTACTGCACTTCGTAACCGACTTCCTCGCTGGCGTGGCAGAGCGCCTTCCAGAACGAGCGCGCAAACGAGCGGAACACATAGATGTCGAACTGGTCGGCGCCAGTGCGCTGGATCTGCGCGAACACGTCATGATGCATGGTCGAGCGGCCGGCACCGACCGGGAAGGCCGGCAGCGCGAAGTCGATGGCGAAGAGTTTTGCCAGCACCCATTCGGCCTTTGGTCCGGCGATGCGGATCGCGGTGCGGCCGTGCGACAGGTCGGTCACCGTGCCGATCGCCGGGGTGACGACATTGGCAAAGGCTGATGCCAGGCCTTCGGCCTCGTCGACCACTGTGAATTTTCCCGGCGCGAAGCCGAACACCGACCTCACGCCGTCGGTGCTGCCGGCGCCGGCGCCATCGGGCAGAGCAAGGCCGGTAACGGTGCGGATGCCTGATATCAACTTCTTCTCCTGGCCCGGCCAGGCAGCGAGCTGCAGGATCGATCCCGACCTGGTTTCGGAGAGGATGACATCGATGCCGTGTTCGAAATCGCCGTGCGAGCCGGTGCGCAGTTCCGGCTCAAGCGGTGCCAGCTCAAGCGGTGATTGGCGCTCAACCATGCATGCGGCTCCCGTCCGGATCAAAGAAGTGGTTGGAGACGATCTCGACCGGGCCGAACCGGTTGCGCAGGGGATCGGAGATATGGGCGCGCGTGCCGCGCCGTGCTTTGCCGTCCTTGACCAAAGCGAGCGCGATGTATTTGCCGAGCGCCGGCGAATAACAGCAAGCGGTGATGTGGCCGATGGAATCGTGCGGATTGGCTTCGTCAAGCGCCTCGACGATGTGCGCGCCGCCGTTGAGCGGCTGGTTGTCCAGCGAAATCAGACCGACGAGTTCCAGCCGGCCGGGAGCGATCAGCCCCTCGCGATCCATCATCGCCGAGCCGATGAAGGGCTTTTTCTTGGACAGCATCCAGTCGAGATGCAGGTCGCGCGCCGTGGTTCGGCCGTCGATCTCGGCGCCGGTGACGTGGCCTTTCTCGATGCGCATCGTGCCCAGCGCCTCGAGCCCGTAAGTCACCAGTCCGAACGGCTTGCCGGCTTCGATCAACGCTTCCCAGACATGGGTGCCGTACCCCGCGCCGGAGTAAACTTCGAAGGCCATTTCGCCGGAGAAAGACAGCCGGCAGATCATCACCGGCACGCCTGATATCTTGCCGTGCACGATGCCCATGAAAGGCAGCGTGGCGTTGTCGACGGCGGTGCCAGTGATGCAAGCGGCAAGAATGGCTCGCGCCTTTGGTCCGCCGATGGCGGCACCCGCCCATTCGTCGGTCACCGAGGTGACGTGGACCTTCAGCTCCGGCCAGATAACGTCAAGGAAATACTCCAGATGCTGCATCACCTTGCCGGCATTGGCCGTGGTGGTGGTCATCAGGAAGTCCTGATCGCCGAGCCGCCACGTCGTGCCGTCGTCGAAAGCGAGGCCGTCCTCGCGCAGCATCAGCCCGTAGCGGGCCTTGCCGACAGCCAGCGTCGAGAACATGTTGGTGTAGACCCGATCGAGGAATTCCGCTGCGTCCGGACCCTGCACGGCGATCTTGCCCAGTGTCGAGACATCGACGATGCCGGCGCTCTCGCGCGTCGCCCTGGCTTCGCGCACATAGGCCTGCTCGATCGTCTCGCCGGGATGGCCATAAATCATCGGGCGATACCAGAGGCCGGCCGAATACATGGTTGCGCCATTGGCGACGTGCCAGTCATGCATCGGCGTCAGCCGCTCTGGCCTCAGGTCGCCGAAGCGTTCTGCGGCGAGCGAGCCGATAGACACCGCGGAAAAGGGCGGGCGGAAGCGTGTCGTGCCGACTTCGGGGATCGGCTTGCCCAGCGCTTCGGCCATGATGGCGAGGCCGGGTATGTTGGAGTTCTTGCCCTGGTCGGTCGCCATGCCGAGCGTGGTGTAGCGTTTCAGGTGCTCGACCGAGACAAAGCCTTCGCGATGCGCCAGCCGCACATCCTCCGCGGTCACGTCGTGCTGGAAATCGACGAAGCTTTTTCCATCGGCCTTGATCTCGAACACAGGCGCCGGGTCGGGATCGCCGGGTGCTGCTTCGACGACCGGCAAGGCCGTTGGTGCGCCGGTCCCGCCGGCCGCCGAAAGCCCGGCGGCGCGACCTTCGGCGATGGCCTCGGCGGTGGAGAAGCTGCCGGTGAAAGCGCCGGCGCCGATCCATTTTTGCGTCGGGCTGGGCGGCAGGAAGGCCTGTCGGGCGGCATTCCATTCCGCCTTGGCGCCGGCCTGGCTGGCCAGATGGATGGTCGGCGACCAGCCTCCCGACATCAGCAGGCAGTCGGCTTGAATGCTGCGCGGATCGCCGGCAAGCGCGCCGTTGACCATGTCGAAGCGCTGCACCTTGATGCCGGACAGCGCCTTGCCGCCTTCGGTGGCGACCACGGCGTGACCGGAAAGAATCTTGGCTTCCGCTTCATCGGCGATCTCGCGCATCTCGCTCGAAAGCTCCGGCCGCACGTCGACGATGGCGACGATGGCCGCGCCGGCATTCTTCAGCGCAAGAGCGGAGCGATAGGCGCTGTCATTGTTGGTGAAGAGCGCGATCCTGCTGCCCGGCAGCACGCCGTACTCGTTGGCGTAGCGCTCGGCGGCATGCGCCAGCATCACACCCGGCCGGTCGTTGCCCGGAAACACCAGCGGCCGCTCGAAGGAGCCGGTGGCCAGCACCACCGATTTGGCGCGAATGGTCCAGTAGCGATGGCGCGGTTCGCCCTTCCCGGGCCTCTCCTTATGGTCAGTGACCCGTTCGAGCGCAGCGAGCGTGTTGCCGTCGTAATAGCCCCAGACCGTGGTGCGCGGCAGCAGGCGGACATTGTCATAGCCTTCGAGCTGGCCGGCGGCTCGCGCTGCCCAGTCCGCCCCGGGCATGCCGTCGATCGTCTCGCCGGACCAGTTGGCCGAGCCGCCGAAATGCGGTTCGAGCTCGCTGAGGATGACACGCGCGCCCTGATCGGCGGCGGCCCTGGCGGCCATCAGCCCGGCCGGACCTGAGCCGACCACCAGCACATCGCAGAAAGCGTTCATGCGCTCGTAGCGCGCCGTGTCGGGAGCAGTCCCGGCGCGGCCGAGACCGGCGGCCCGGCGGATGAAATGCTCGCAGAACATCCAGAAACGCGTGCTCTTCAGCGGGCCGATCGCGGGTCCCATGAAGGTCTTGTAATAGAAGCCGGCGGACAGAAGCTTGCCGCCGAGCTGATTGACGGCGCTGACATCCCAGGACAGCGATGGAAAGCGGTTCTGGCTGACAGCGGTCAGCCCGTCATAGATCTCGACCATGGTCGAGGCAATATTGGGCTCGCGAACCTCGCCCCGCAGCACCGTCACCAGGGCGTTCGGCTCCTCGACGCCTGATGTCAGCACGCCGCGCGGGCGGTGATATTTGAACGAGCGCCCGAACAAGGTGACGCCGTTGGCCAGCAGCGCCGAGGCAAGCGTGTCGCCGGCATGGCCGGTGTAGGGCGCGCCATCGAAGGTGAACCGGATGGTTCGCAGCCGGTCGATCCGACCACCGGCATCCGTGCGGCGTGGGCTCATGCCTTGCCCTCCGCCTTGTGGCGCGCAGCGGCTTTGTGGTCGCCGCGCGCGAAGGCGACGCTGGAGATATCGTGTGTCAGCGTGTTGCGCACGACCTTGAGATGGGCGCGGCAGCCGCCGGAATGCTGCCAGATCTCGTTGTGGTCACCCGCCGGATTCAACCGATCGTAGACATAGGCGTTCCAGGCGTCGAGATTCTGCGACGCGGGCTGAGGGCGCTCGCGGTTACCGTCGCCCTGGTAGGTGAACTCGATGACATCGCGCGGGCCGCAATAGGGGCAAGTGATCAGCATTTTCGTCTTACCTAATGCAGCCGCGGCGTCGCGCCCTGGCCCTTGTCGTCGATCACCATGCCGCGATGGAAGCGGTCGAGCGTGAAGGGCGCGTTGAAGTCGTGCGGCTCGTCCTTGGCGATGGTCCAGGCAAAGCACCAGCCAGACGCCGGCGTCGCCTTGAAGCCGCCGTAGCACCAGCCGCAGTTGAGATACATGCCCGGCAGCGGGCCGGTGGTGATGATCGGCGAGCCGTCCATCGACATGTCGCAGACGCCGCCCCAGGAGCGCAGCATGCGCACGCGCGCAAGCCCCGGAAACAGCGCCAGCATCTCGCTCATCACCTCGTCGACAATAGGCAAACTGCCGCGCTGGGCATAGCTGTTGTAGCCGTCGAGATCGCCGCCATAGACAAGGCCGCCCTTGTCCGATTGGGACATGTAGAAATGGCCCATGCCGAAGGTGAGGACGGTATTGACGAATGGCTTCAGCGATTCCGTCACGAAGGCCTGCAGCACATGGCTCTCGATCGGCATCGTCTCGATGCCGGCAAGCTGCATGACCCGTCCGGTGCTGCCGGCCACCGCGACCGCCACCTTCTTGGCGCGGATCTCACCACGCGAGGTCGAGACGCCGGTGACGCGGTCGCCATCACGCAGGAAACCGGTGACCTCGCAATTTTCGATGATGTCGACGCCGCGACGGTCGGCGCCGCGCGCATAGCCCCAGGCGACGGCATCGTGGCGGGCGGTGCCGGCGCGCGGTTGCATCAGCCCGCCGACGACCGGGAAGCGAGCCGCGCCCGAGACGTCCAGCGCCGGTATCAGGCGTGCGATCTCCGCCGTGGTCATCAGTTCGGCGTCGACGCCGAGATGGCGCATGGCGTTGCCGCGGCGCGCAAGATCGTCAAGCTGGGCAGGCGTGTGCGCCAGGTTCAGGCAGCCGCGCTGCGAGAACATGACGTTGTAGTTGAGGTCATGCGAGAGGTTCTCCCACAGCTTCATCGAATGTTCGTAGAAGCGGGTGTTGGCAGGCAGCAAGTAGTTGGAGCGAACGGCCGTCGTGTTGCGGCCGACATTGCCGGATCCGAGCCAGCCCTTCTCCAGCACCGCGACATTGGTGATGCCGTGCTCCTTGGCGAGATAATAGGCGGTCGACAGGCCATGGCCGCCGCCGCCGATGACGATCACGTCATAAGATGCCTTCGGGTCCGGTTTGCGCCAGGCCGGCTTCCAGTCTTTGTTGCCGGTCAGCGCGTTTTTGAGAAGCGAGAAGGCCGAATATTCCGCCATTCTTTTTGTTTATCCGTTCTGGCTTTTCGTCATCCGTTTCGGGCGATGCGGCACACTATAGAGCAGGCCGCTGCCGCAAAGCCAATATTGCGCCATCGCTTTTCGACTGGCCGACTCCGAAAACGAGCCGCCCGCGACGGCTTGCTCCTTGATATGAGCGTCTTTATCAAGGACGGGCTTTTGAAACCGCCTTTTGCCGTCCGCGAGTCGCCGGAAACATCATGTTCTTTCGTTTGCTCCGCCTGGTTCTGATCCTTGCGCTTTTCGTCTTGGCGCCGCCGTCTTCCGACGCGATGGCGCAGGCCATCGGCCAAGGCGCCGCCGCGCTGATCGCAGAGCAGATGAAGGCGATCCAGGACCTGACCGCCAAAACCGACGATCTCGAGAAAAAGATACCGCAGGAGGCCCAGGAGGACGCGGGCCTCGTCGATATCCGGCTGCAACTGGAGGATATTTCGCGGGCAGCGTTGACCAGTGCGCTGGCATTTCGTTCGCGTCTTGCCGACATCAACAACCGTATCGAGGTGCTGGGCGCGCCGCCGGCCGAGGGTCAGCCACAGGAACCCGAGATCGTCACCAGCGAGCGCGGGGCACTGGCCGCCGAAAAGGCGGAGATCAATGCCGTCATCGCCAGCGCGCAGAACTTGTCGATCCGCATCAGCGGACTGATCGACAAGATTAGCACCATGCGCAGCGAGCTGTTTCGGAATGTGCTCACCAAACGTTATGTGGTGTCCGATGCACTGAGCCCGGAGGTCTTCTCCGATGCGCAGGACGAATACGCCAATTTTTACAAGGCGGTATCGTCCTGGCTGACCTTCGCCTTCAAGTTCAAATTCCAGGCCGTGCTGGCTGCGACCTTGATGGCGCTTTCGCTGGCTGCAGTGCTTTTTGTCGGTGGGCGGCGTCTGTTCGGGCGTATCTTCGAAGCGGACCCTTCCGTTGAGGACCCCTCCTATCTCAGCCGGCTGTCGGTGGCGTTCTGGTCGACATTGCTGCCGACGCTGGCGGTCGGCGTCTTCCTGGTCTCGACCGTGTTCTTTTTCAACTACTACAACGTGTTGCGCGGCGATATCGGTGTATTCCTGAATGCGCTGGTCGCCGTCATAGCGGTGGTGTTCTGCGTCAACCGGCTGACCAATGCGGCGCTGGAGCCGCGGCTGCCGAACTGGCGGCTCATACCCGTTGAAACCGGCCCGGCACGCTGGCTGGTGCGGCTGACGACGGCCATGGCGGTGGTGATCGGCATCAATAATTTCCTGTCGGTCGTCAATGACAAGATGGGCTCGCCGCTGTCGCTGACCATCGCCAGAAGTTTTGTCGCCACCATCATCGTTGGCGTCATCCTGATCCTGATGGGGCTGCTGAAACCGTTCAAGGCCACCGACGGACGCTGGCGGCCCTGGCCGGCGTGGCTGCGGTACACCGCCTTCGCGCTAGGCCTTTTCACCATCGCCGCGGCGCTGCTCGGCTATATCGGCCTTGCCATCTTCGTCTCGCTGCAGGTCGTGGTCACCGGCACCATACTGGTCACCGCCTATATCGGCTTCCTGTCGGCGCGGGCGATCAGCGAGGAAGGCGGCTTTGCCAACACGTCGATCGGGCGCTGGCTGTCGGTCAATTCCAGCTATGAGGAGTCCGCGCTCGACCAGCTCGGCCTGGTCGTCAGCGTCGCCATCAATGTCATGATCGTGCTGGTATTCCTGCCGCTGATCCTGCTGATGTGGGGCTTCCAGCCCGGCGACATCCAGGCCTGGGGCTACAAGCTGGCGACGGGCCTGACCATCGGCTCGGTGACGATCTCGTTGACCGGCATCCTGAGCGGCATCGTTGTCTTCATCATCGGCTATTTCCTGACGCGCTGGTTCCAGGGCTGGCTCGACGGCTCGGTGATGGCGCGCGGCAAGGTCGATACCGGCGTGCGCAACTCGATCCGGTTGGCGGTCGGCTATGCCGGCGTCGCGCTCGCAGCGCTCGTCGGCGTCTCGGCGGCTGGCATCGATCTCTCCAACCTGGCGCTTGTCGCCGGCGCCCTGTCCCTCGGTATCGGCTTTGGCCTGCAGAACGTCGTCTCCAACTTCGTCTCCGGCCTGATCCTTTTGGCGGAGCGGCCATTCAAGGTCGGTGACTGGATCGTCGCCGGTGACATCAGCGGCACGGTCAAGAAGATCAGCGTGCGCGCTACCGAGATCGAGACGTTCCAGCGGCAGTCGGTGATCCTGCCCAATTCAAACCTGATCAACAATGCCGTCGGCAACTGGACGCACCGGAACAAGCTCGGTCGCATCGACATCAAGGTCGGCGTCGCCTACGGCAGCGACGTAAAACAGGCCCATGCTGCGCTTTTGGAGATCGCGCGTGGCCATCCGCTGGTGCTGAAGAATCCCGAACCCTTCGTGCTGTTCACCAATTTCGGGCCGGCCGCTCTCGAATTCGAAATCCGCGTGTTCCTGGCGGACGTGATGAACGGCAACGTCGTGCAGAACGACATCCGGTTTGCCGTCCTCGATGTGTTCGCCGACCAACATATCGAAATTCCATCGGCGCCGCGCGCCGTCGTCGAGACCAAGAAGCATGAGGCGTGGCCGATCGACGACGACAAGATCGAAGTCGATTTTGCCGAACAGGAGCAAGCGAAGGCGGAAGCCGTGGCCGAGGCGAAACGCCTGGCCAAATCCGGGCGCAAGATCCGCAAGCCGGATCCCGACTAGGATCTATCAAGATTCAGCTGATGCCAGCTCTCGGCGCAGCGAGAACCAAATGCGGCATGAATGCGGCATTCAGTTGCCGTTCAGCTTGCATCTCATATAAGCTCACATGCAAAGGGCGAGAATGCCTTGCGAAATGCAACAGAGGCGGTGGAAACACCGATATTGCAAATGTGGAAGTCTCTCGTCGCCGCCATCGCTTTTCTTGCCGTGGGCGGTTCAGCCTTCGCCGCCAGCGCGACCAACAAGGACGCCGAGACCCGCACGCTGGTCGTGACCGAAGGCGGTGGCAAAACGGAGCTGGCGCTGGCCGCCGGCGAAACCGCGGAATTCTGCCCGAGCGGGTGTTTCGTTACCATGCCGAATGGCGACCTCGAGGCGCTGACCGGCTCGGAAACGATCGAAATCTCAGGCGGGGTCGCCCGTATCAAGTAACCCGCATGAAGTAACGTTGACTGCTTGCTTTCGAAGGCCGGGAAAATGCCCGGCCTTTTTATCGTTTCGGGTCATCGATGCTTAACGATGAAGAGCGAAATTCCGTCATGCAAGCCAAGCCAGGCTGGGCGTTTTAACGTTCGCTGCGCTGTTCCCCGCTATATCGAGCCGAAGACGCCGAAGCACGGCGCTGGTTTTGGATCGGCGCATGATCCTTTCCGAAAAAATCGGTTTTCGGGGTCATGCGCTTTCAGGCAGGGCAACGAAAATGGATGCGCGGTCGGACAGGAACGCAATTCCGCTTGCGGTCGATCTCGACGGCACGCTGATCGCGACGGACCTGTTGTGGGAAGGGCTGTTCATCCTTCTCAAGAAGAATCCGCTCTATATCTTCCTCGTGCCGTTTTGGCTTGCCGGCGGGCCGGCGCAGTTGAAGCAGGCCATCGCTCAACGCGTCGAGATCGACCCTGCATCGCTGCCTTATCGCGAGACGCTGCTTCAGCGCCTTCGCATTGAACATGGCGAGGGCCGCCAGATCGTGCTGGCGACCGGCACGCCACGCAAATTCGCCGAGGCGATCGCCGCGCATCTCGGGATATTCGACCGCGTCCTGGCGACCGATGGCCCCTACAACATGACTGCAGGCAGAAAGCGCGCTTCGCTTGTCGCCGCCTATGGCGACGGCGGCTTCGACTATGCCGGAAACAGCCGGCACGACCTTAGCGTATTCGACGCCGCGCGCACGGCAATCGTCGTCGCGCCCGACCGCCATGCTGCGCGCTGGCAGGCCGCGCACAGTGCCGAAATGATGCCGGCGCCGAAGCCGACATTCAGGACCATCGTCAAGATGCTGCGTGTTCATCAGTGGCTGAAGAACTCGCTGATCGCGGTGCCGATGGTGCTGTCGCACGAATACTTCAACGCCGACATGATCTGGGAATGCTTGCTGGCATTCGTCTCGTTCAGCGCGGTCGCTTCCGCCATCTACATCCTCAATGATTTCTTCGATCTCGCGCTCGACCGAAAACATCTGACCAAGCGCAACCGGCCATTCGCCAGCGGCGCGCTGTCGATCCCGTTCGGCCTCGGTTCGATGGCGGTGCTGCTTGCAATAGGTGTTGGAGCAGGGCTTCTGCTGCCGATCGAATTCCTCGGCGTTCTCGGCGGCTACATCATTGTCACCACCGCCTATTCGTTGTCGTTCAAGCGCATGCTCCTGATCGACGTGCTGACGCTTGCCGGTCTCTATACGATCCGCGTTCTGGCGGGCGCCGCGGCGACCGGCGTCGAGGTCTCGTTCTGGCTGCTTGCCTTCTCGATCTTCTTTTTCCTGTCGCTGGCGCTGGTGAAGCGTTTCGTTGAGCTGCGCACGACCGCTATTCCAGCCGGCGAGCGCATTGCCGGCCGCGGCTACCGCACCGAAGACCAGGAGATCGTCGCCCAGGCGGGCATGGCCTCGGCCTTTTCCTCGGCACTGGTGCTGGCCCTCTATATGGACAGCG
The DNA here is from genome assembly GCF_003997065.1 of Mesorhizobium sp. M6A.T.Ce.TU.016.01.1.1. Classification (NCBI taxonomy): domain Bacteria; kingdom Pseudomonadati; phylum Pseudomonadota; class Alphaproteobacteria; order Hyphomicrobiales; family Phyllobacteriaceae; genus Mesorhizobium; species Mesorhizobium sp. M6A.T.Ce.TU.016.01.1.1. The sequence goes on from NZ_RZTJ01000019.1 coordinate 28,930, forward strand.
TCGCGGTGCGCGAACTCTATCCGCATCCCTGGCTGGTCTGGCCGCTGGCCCCGATCGTGCTCTACCTGACCATGCGCGTCTGGATACTCGCCCGCCGCGACGAGATGCACGACGATCCGGTCGTCTTCATCATTCGCGACTGGCGCAGCCAGATCGTCGTGCTCATCGGCGCCGTGTTTCTGGTCGCCGGAGGCTGGTAGGCGTGGCGAAGCAGCGTTTTCAGAGCTTCGGCCTTGCCACGCCGCCGGCACTCGATGTGATCCCGGCGGACGACGCTGTTGCGTTGCTGAAGGGCGGCAAGGCGACAAGAAACGCCTTGCTCGCCTATGGCAACGGCCGCTCCTATGGCGATTCCTGCCAGAACGAGGCTGGCAAGGTCGTCGACATGCGGCCGCTGAATCGCATCCGCGCCTTTAATGCCGAGACCGGCGTGATGGAGGCCGAGGCCGGCATGCTTCTGCCCGACATCATCGCCCATGCAGCGCCATACGGCTTCTTTCCGGCCGTCGTTCCTGGCACGCAGTTCGTCACGCTCGGCGGCGCCATCGCCAATGATGTTCACGGCAAGAACCATCACCGGCGCGGCACCTTCGGCTGCCATGTCGAATCCTTCACGCTGCTCAGATCGGATGGACGGACCTACTACTGCTCGGCCACCGACAACGCACGCCTGTTTGCCGCAACGATCGGCGGCATGGGGCTGACCGGACTGATCCTGTCGGCATCTATCCGGCTGATGCGGGTGCCATCGCTCGACATCGTCGAGACGGCGACCCCGTTCCGCGACCTCGGCGAGTTCTTCGAGCTTGCCCAAGCGGCCGACCAGGCCAACGAATACGTCGTGGCCTGGATCGACCAGCTTGCCGGCGGCCACGGCCGTGGGCGCGGGCTGCTGTTCACCGGCAATCACGCCGAGCATGGCTCCCATGTGGCCTTGCGTGCATGCGGGAATCTTTCGGTGCCGTTCCAACCGCCGTTCAACGTGCTCAACCGGCCGTTCCTGACTGCCTTCAACGCTGCCTACCGGTGGAAGAAAGGCCGGTCTACAGCGCCGCGCCGGGTGGGCTACCAGGGTTTTTTCTTTCCGCTCGACGGCGTCGGCAACTGGAACCGGCTCTACGGACCGAACGGGCTTTTCCAGCATCAGAGCGTGGTCCCGGAAGACGTCGCGCGCCGGGCGGTGCCGGCGCTGCTTGCGGCGGCAAAAAGGGCCAGGCAGGGCTCGTTTCTCACGGTCTTGAAGCGCTTCGGCTCGATCCGCTCGCCGGCACTGCTGTCGTTCCCGCGACCGGGTTTCACGCTGACGCTGGATTTTCCCAACCGTGGCCGGGCGACGCTGGCGCTGCTGAAGGAGCTCGACCAAATCACCGTCGAGGCCGGTGGCGCGGTCAATCCTTACAAGGACGCCCGAATGGGTGCCGACGTTTTCGCCGCGTCCTTTCCGGAATGGCAGCGCCTCGAAGCCATCCGCGACCCCGCCTTCATGTCGAGCTTCTGGGCGCGAACGGCGAAAAAGCTCGACGCGCGACGCGACCCCGCCGAAGCCGAGGATTCGATAAGATTCGAATAGTTCATGGTTAATGGAACGATAAGGTAAAGCTTTCTTCGAGTTTTCCTGTGCTTCACGAAATGTTTGCAGGTTTTTAATAGAACGAGGAAGGGTCTCTGGAAAAGACATGAAATACATCGTCTTCATTCTGTTCACGGTCATGACCAACGCCGCTGCGCAGCTCATGCTGAAGCAGGGCATGATGTCGCTCGGCCAGATTTCCTTCGAGGGCACCAATCCATTGCTGAAGCTGTTGCAGATCGTCTTCAGCCCGTGGGTTTTCCTCGGCCTGTGCACCTTCGTCATCTCGATGGCGTCGCACCTCTATGTGCTGTCCAAGGTCGAGCTCAGTTTCGCATACCCATTCCTCAGCCTCGCCTATGTCGCCGTTGCGATCTTCGCCTATTTCGTCTTCCGCGAGGACCTCAATGGCTGGCGTATCGCCGGCATCGCTTTCATCTGCGTCGGCACGGTGCTGATCGCCCAAAGTGGCCGGGATCTGGGTGGGCGAGGCCATGACGAGGAAACGGCCTCCCTTTCGTCCGACAAGATTCACAGTGGGATCGTTCGATGAGACATGTGATCTTCGGCGGTGACGGTTTCGTCGGCCGCCACCTTGCCCCGAAACTTCTGGCCGACGGCGAGGAGGTGGTTGTCGCCGATATCGCTAAAAGCGATCTGCCGCATTACCGCTCGGTCCGCACTATCAGCTGCGACGTCACCGATCCGGCCTCGGTCGCTTCGGTCGGGCTGAAGGCCGACGACATGGTCTACAATTTGTCGGCGAAAATGCTGTCGCCGATCCAGGTGCGCGCCAAACGCCACGAGTTCTTCTTCCCGGTGAATTTCCACGGCACCGAGCACATCCTGCAGGCGATGGACAAGGCCGGTGCTCCGAGGCTCGTCCACTACACGACCGATATGATCTACGGCCACACGGTCACACAGCCGATGACGGAGGACCATCCGGTCGCGCCGCTCGGCGAATATGGCTGGTCGAAGCAGAAGACCGAGGAACTGGCCGCCGAATGGCGCAAGCGCGGCATGTCGATCTCGCTGTTTCGGCCGCGCCTCATCATCGGCCCCGGCCGCCTCGGCATCCTCGAGAAACTGTTCAAGCTGATCGACTGGAGCCTTCCGGTGCCGATGATCGGCTCGGGCAAGAACCCCTATCAGTTCATCTCGGTGTTCGACTGCGCCGAGGCCGCGCGCGCCGCCTGGAAGGCGGGCGTGCCTGATGAGGCCTATAATCTCGGCTCGCTCAATCCGCCGCCGGTCAGGAAACTGCTCGGCGATCTGATCAGGCATGCCGGTTCGAAGTCGATCCTGATTCCGACACCGGGCTGGGCGGTCAAGCGCACGCTCGACCTGCTCGACCTCTTGAACATGCCGATCATGGATCCGGAGCAGTATCTGATCGCCGACGAGGACTGCGTGCTCGACGTGTCCAAGGCCGAGCGCCAACTCGGCTGGGTGCCGCAATATCGCGACGAGGACATGCTGATCGCCGCCTACAGCGAATACCGCGCCAAGAAAGACGGCCATGCCGTCGCCGCCAAACATGTGCCCGCCGAGTGAAGGGCCAGCAGGAGACTATCGAGATGACCGTCATGACCAAGCCAGACCACACGACTGCGCGCGCCACGGTCAGCGCGCCGGCGCTTTCGCCCGCCACCACCGCCAAGCCTGATTTGATCAGCGTCGAGCAGGCCAAGGCGATGGACGTCGCGCGCATGACCGACCTGTTCAAGGCGCACCTCAACCCCGGCCAGCTGCATTTCATGAAGCTGCTCGGCTTCCACAAGATCAAGATCGAGCGTGCCGAAGGCATGTTCTACATCGATCAGAACGGCCGCAGAATCCTGGATTTCTTCGGTGGTTTCGGCTCGCTGGCCTTCGGCCACAATCATCCGCGCCTTCTCGAAGCGCGCAAGAAATTCCAGGAGGAGAAGCGGCAGGAAATCGCCATCGCGTTCATGTCGCAATATGCGGCGGCCCTGGCGCACAATCTCGCCAAATGCTCGCCCGGCGATCTCGACATGGTGTTTCTGGGCTCGTCCGGCTCAGAAGCCATGGAAGCGGCCGTGAAGCTCGCCGAGCGAGCCGCCGGCCCGAAGCGGCCGAAGGTCGTCTATGCCGAGAATTCCTTCCACGGCAAGACCAAGGGTGTGCTGGCGATTACCGACGGCTCGCTCTACCGGGCCGACTTCAAGGTCGCCGACAATGTCGTGCGCATCCCGTTCGCCGACATCGAGGCGGTCGAGCGCACCTTCCGCTCCGATCCCGAGGTCGGCGTCATCGTGCTGGAAACCATCCAGGGCGGCGGCGGGATCATCCAGGCGTCTGCCGAATACTGGCAGAAGTTGCGCGCGCTCTGCGATCAGTATGGCGTGCTGTGGGTCGCCGACGAGGTGCAGTGCGGCTATGGACGCTCCGGCCGTTTCTATGCCTTCGAGCATTACGGCGTCGTTCCTGATGTGACGGCGCTGGCGAAGTCGCTCGGCGGCGGCAAGGCCGCAGTCGGCGCGATGATCGCCAGGCGCGAGGTCTACATGAAGGCCTATGGCACGCCGAAGACGGCGATGATCCACGCCATGGCCACCTTCGGCGGCATGGGCGAGGCCTGCGTCACCTCGATCGAGGCGCTCAACGTGCTTTACGACGAGGGACTGATCGACAACGCCGCGATGACCGGCGACTACCTCCTGCAACGGCTGCAAGCGCTCAAGGAGAAATATCCCAAGATCATCAAGGACGTGCGGGGCAAGGGGCTTATGGTCGGGCTGGAATTCCACGACTTTTCGCAGACCTTGCCGATGGTGCTGCGGCCTGTGGTCAGCGTGCTTGACGACAAGCTGAAGGGGTCCTTGTCCGGCTTCGTCGGAGCGCTGCTGCTGCGCGACTACGACGTGCTCGTCGCCTTCACCGAATACAACCGCAACGTCATCCGCCTCGAACCACCGCTGATCTGCCAGCGCGAACATGTCGACCGCTTTGTCGAGGCGCTCGACAGCCTGCTGTCGCGCGGCATCGTGTCGATCGTGAAGGATTTCGTCAAAAGCCAGGTCCGCTAGGCTACTGAGCGAAACCATGCTGACCAAATCTCCCGTTCCGACAAACCTGCTCGACCGGCTCACTGAGGCCGGTCTGGCATGGGGCGAGGGCGCCTATGCGCGTCTTGCCGCACCGATCGGGGCGGCGGCCTTTGCCCTCTACATCCTTCTGACTGCCGTGACGGCATGGTTCATGCCCGACGCCAATTGGGACATGCTGCCCTATCTGGCGATCGCCGAGGAGGGCACCTATCCCGATGTGCAGGCGCTGCACGACTATGCCTATGGCACGGTCAAGGACGGTGTGTCGGCTGGCGAATACAAGACACTGACGGACGACAGCGGCGGCTTCCGCAGCCATATGGCCGGCAACGCGGCCGACTTCCATTCGCTGCTCGGCATGTACCGGGTCAAGTTCCTCTACGCCGAGATCCTTTCGATAACCAGTTCGGTGATGTCGCCGGTCGAGGCGATGCGGCTGTTACAGGTATTGTCAGTGCTGCTGTTCGGTGCGATCGCGCTGCTCTGGCTGCGGTCCGAAGGCGCGCTGCCGCTGGCGCCGGTCGCCGGCGCGGTGCTGATCATGGCCGAATTCGGCGACGTGGCACGCGCAGCGACACCGGATCTCCTGTGCTCGGCCCTGTTCCTCGGCGGACTTTTTGCCTATGTGCGCGGCCGCGAGGTGGCCACCGCAATCCTGCTCTTCCTCGCCTTCATGGCGCGACCCGACAACATCGTCTTCCTTGCAATCTTCGCCGTGTTGCTGGTCGCCTTCCGGCAGAAGGCGTGGGGCGCGTTGGCCGGCTTTGCCGCCTCCCTGGTCGCCTATTTCGCCATCTCGCATTGGGCGCAGCATCCCGGCTGGTGGCCGCATCTGTGGTTCTCCAGCATCCAGCAGCACTACAATATGGACGGTTTCGATCCACCGTTCTCGGTTGTCGCCTATCTCCGGGCCTTTGCCGCCTCGCTGGTTCGCGCCGTCAGCCTGAACAGTTGGGTTGGCGTTTCGGTGCTGGCTCTGGCGGGGTGGTATGCGGCCAGCCGCGCCGGCTTCAAGCTCGACCGCCGCGCCGGCATCCTGTTCGCGGCATTGGTGCTCGGCGTTCTGGCCAAGTTCACCGTCTTCCCGATCCACGACACCCGCATCTACTTTCCCAACCTGATCCCACCGTTCCTGCTGCTCGCCGGCCCATACACCGCGCTGTGGGCGAGCATCAAAGGACGTCGCGCCGCAGTGTTGCACGTCGTTGCGGGAGATAAACCCTGAGTTCCATCTCCAGCCTGGCACGCATCATTTTCGCTTGAAGCCGCTGATCTCACCTGCAGTGCCACGCGTCCTTTTGGACGCGCAACGGACGCCGTAGAACTTCTTTCTGCGCATGATCCCAGAGAAAATCGATTCCGATTTTTCAGCGTTACGCGCCGGGGTCGCGCCGCACCTGCGGCGTGTCGCAAACAGGCGGTAGCACGATGGCCGTCGCCTGCATATTGTGCGCCGGTCAAGCGGGCGCCGGCGCCTGCAACAGCACTTTTGGAGACGCGGGCAATGGCAGGATTTCCGGAAAAGGCGAAGGTCGTCATCGTCGGGCTGGGCGGCATTGTCGGCGCATCGGTCGCCCATCACCTGATCGAGCGCGGATGGGACGATATCGTCGGCATCGACAAATCAGGCATCCCGACCGACATCGGCTCGACAGCGCACGCCTCCGACTTCTGCTACACGACCAGCCATGATTTCCTGTCCTGCTGGACGACGCTCTACTCCATCGATTTCTACGAGAAGATGGGCCATTACGCCCGCATCGGCGGCCTCGAGGTCGCCCGCGTCGGCGACGACGATCGCATGGCGGAGATCAAGCGCAAGATCGCCTCGGCAAAGGCGTTCGGCACGCGCGCCCGCCTGATCGAGCCGGCCGAGATCAAGCAGAAATTCCCGCTGATCGAAGAAGAGATGGTGCAGGGCGGCCTGTGGGATCCCGATGCCGGTCTCGTCATCCCGCGCTCGCAAACAGTCGCCGGCAAGCTGGTCGACCAGGCGGAAGCCTCCGGCAAGCTCAGATCCTTCGCGAACACACCGGCCAAGTCGCTTATCGTCGAGAATGGGCGCATCAAAGGCGTGGTCACCGATCGCGGCACAATCGAAGCCGACTACGTGATTGTTTGCGCGGGGATCTGGGGCCGGTTGATCGCGGAAATGGTGGGCGAGGACCTGCCGGTGATGCCGATCGATCATCCGCTCACCTTCTTCGGGCCGTATACCGAGTTCGCCGGCACCGGCAAAGAGATCGGCTGGCCGCTGCTGCGCGACCAGGGCAACTCGGCTTACATGCGCGACACCGGCGATCCCAAGACCGCCGAAGGCGGGCAGATCGAGTGGGGCTATTACGAAGAGACCAATCCGCGCCTTTGCCATCCGCGCGACCTTCTGGAGAAGAACCAGGCCCGTCTTTCGCCCTCGCAGCGCGACCTCGACATGGAACAGATCCTGGCGCCGCTCGAGCGCGCCATGGAACTGACGCCGATCCTGGGCGAACTGGGCTACAATGAGAGCCATTCCTTCAACGGGCTGCTGCAGGTGACGGCAGATGGCGGCCCCTCCATGGGCGAGAGCCAGAAGGTGCGGGGCCTCTGGTATGCCGTTGCAATCTGGGTCAAGGACGGCCCCGGCATGGGCAAGCTCATCGCCGATTGGATGACGGACGGCCGGACGTCGATCGACCACCACGCCATCGACTATGCGCGCTTCTATCCGCACCAGACGAAAGAGCAGTTCATCTGGGACCGCTGCACCGAAACGGCGATGAAGGTCTACAATCCGGCGGTCCATCCGCGCGAGCCCTTCTCTAAGGCTCGCGACGTGCGCCGCTCGCCCTTCTGGGCGCGCGAGAAGGAACTCGGCGGCTATTTCATGGAACTGGGCGGCTGGGAGCGCGCCCATGGCTATGCCGCCAACGAGCACCTGCTCGAGAAATACGGCAACCGGGTGCCAGTGCGTGAAAACGAGTGGGACAACCGCCATTTCTGGCGCGTCTCAAATGCCGAGCATCTCGCCATGAGCGAGGATTGCGGCATCGTCAACCTATCGCATTTCGCGATGTACGACGTGGAAGGCCCGGATCACGTCGCGCTGATGGAGTGGCTATGCGCGGCCAAGATCGGCGGCGATACCAACATCGGCAAGGGCATCTATACCCATTTCCTCGACGACGAGGGCATGGTGCGCGCCGACCTGACCGTCATCCGCATGGCCGACCGCTGCCGCGTCATCGACGGCGCCGATGCCGGTCCGCGCGACTTCCAGTACATGCGGCGGACGGCAAAAGACAAAGGCTTCGATGTCACCGTCACGGACGTGACTGAAAAATACGTGACCATCGGCATCTGGGGTCCGAACGCGCGGTCGACCTTGCAGAAGGTCGTCGAGAACCCGGACGGGCTGACGCCGGAGAATTTTGCCTTCGCAGCGATCAAGCCTGTCAGGATTGCCGGAAAGGACGTGACCGCTTTCCGCATCTCCTATGTCGGCGAGCAGGGCTGGGAACTGCATATGCGATACGAAGACGGCCTGGCCGTCTGGGACGCGTTGCGTTCGACCGGCGTGATGGCTTTTGGCGTCGAGACCTATGCCAACAGCCGCCGCATGGAGAAGAGCCTGCGCCTGCAGAACGCGGATCTTCTGACCGAGTACAATCTGCTGGAGGCCGATCTTGCCCGCCCGAAGGTCAAGGAGGCCGATTTCAGCGGCAAGGCAAAGCATCTGGAATATCGCGCCCGAGCGCATCAGCCGGCCATGCTTTGCACACTCGTCATGACGGACAATGTCGATTCCAAGGGGGTTGCCCGCTATCCGGTCGGCACGATGCCGGTGATGGACCCGGAAACGGGCGAGACGCTGGTCGACGAACTCGGCCGCCGGTCCTTCACGACCTCGATCGCCTATGGTCCGACCATCGGCAAGAACATTGCGCTCGCCTATCTGCCCTGGGCGTATTGCCAGGAGGGCCGCAAGCTGAATGTCGAATATTTCGGCGAGACTTATCCGGTCGAGGTGGCCGCTGTCGGCTACAAGCCGCTTTACGATCCGGAGAATCTCAATCCGCGCAACTAAGCGTTGATGACTTGCCGGCCGCTACAATGGGGTGGCCTCGCAAAAACGTGAACGCTAGGGCCCAGCCCAGCGTCGGGCTTTTCGCTTTGTGACGCGACGATTCTCGCTTACCTTGCGGCATGTCTGCTTTTCCCCGCGCAGGACATTTCCTCTCTGCTGCCGCCGCGCTGGCGCTGGTCCCCTGGCTGACGCCGCAATCCCGCGCCGCTGAGCCGGTCGACATCGAGCTGGTTCTTGCCGTCGACGTTTCGCTCTCGATGTCGCCGGCCGAACTCGAAATCCAGCGTCGCGGCTATGTGGCGGCGCTGACGCATGACACTGTGCTGCAGGCTATCGCCGATGGCGCCTATGGCAAGATTGCCGTCACCTATGTCGAATGGGCCGGCACGACCTGGCAGCATGTCATCGTGCCGTGGACGGTGATCGCCAATCGTGCCGACGCCGAGCGGGTGGTTGAACAGCTCTCCGCCCACGCGCCCAACAGCGCCCGGCGCACCTCGATTTCCGGTGCCTTGCAATTCGGCAGCGATCTTTTCGCCGAAAGCGGCTTTCAGGGCGTCAAGCGCGTCATCGACATTTCAGGCGACGGCCCCAACAATCAAGGTGCTCCTGTCGACGTGGTTCGTGACGGGCTGGTCAAGCAAGGCATCACCATCAATGGCCTGCCGCTGATGACCCGGAGCGGCTTCACCAGCGTTTACGACGTCAACTATCTCGACCGCTACTACACCGACTGCGTCATCGGTGGGCCCGGCGCGTTCATGATCCCGGTCAATGAGTGGACGCAGTTTCCCGAAGCGATCCGCCGCAAGCTGGTGCTCGAGCTTGCCGGGCCTGCGTCACCGCAATGGGCGGCGGACGAAGCGGCGCATCCGCCGGTGGTGCTGGCGCAAGACAAGCCGGCCACCGACTGCCAGGTCGGCGAGAAAATGTGGCGTGACCGAAGCTGGATGTACGACAGCCGCTAGATTTCAAGCGTTCCCCGCCAGAGGCTACGCGCGCAAGATGTTGGCTGTTTACGCGGCCAGCAACTGCTTGCGATCGACGCGCTCCTGCTGCGGCGAGCGCGCATAGAGCTCGCGGTAGCATTTGGAGAAATGGGAGGCAGAGACAAAGCCGCAAGCGACCGCCACCTCGACCACCGGCATCGATGACTGGATCAGCAAGTGCCGGGCCCGATCGAGCCGGATTTCCAGATAGTAGCGGGCAGGGGATCTGCCCATCTCGGTGCGGAACAGGCGCTCGATCTGCCGACGCGACAGGTCGACATGATCGGCGATCTCGATCAGCGACAGCGGCTCGGACAGGTTTGCTTCCATCAATTCGATGATGGTCAGCACTTTGGAGTTCTGCACGCCAAGGCGCGCGCGCAAAGGCAGGCGCTGACGATCGGTCGGGCTGCGCACGCGGTCGGTCAACACTTGCTCGCACACCCGGTTGACGAGATTGTCGTCGAAATCGTCGCCGATCAGCTTCAGCATCATGTCGAGCGCTGCAGTGCCGCCGGCGCAGGTGTAGATGTTCTGGTCGATCTCGAAGAGGTCGGCAAAGACATTGGCCTTCGGGAATGCCTCGGAAAAGCCCGGCAGGTTCTCCCAATGAATGGCGCAGCGCTTGTTGGACAACAGGCCGGCGGCGGCCAATATATGTGCGCCGGTGCATAGGCCGCCGAGGGCGACGCCGCGGTTGTATTCCTCGCGCAGCCAGGCAAAGGCCGATTTGTTCTGGTAACGCTCGACATTGATGCCGCTGCAGACCACCGCCATGTTCGGCCGCTCCGGTCCGGACATCTTCTTGCGTTCATCCTCCAGCGAGGTGTTGACGGCGCATTCGACCCCGTTCGAGGCGCGCACCGGCTTGCCGTCGATGCTGGCGAGCCGCCAGCGGTAGGCCTCGTAGCCGAGCATCCGGTTGGCCGAACGCAACGGATCGAGTGCCGTCGCAAAGGCGATCATGGTGAAATCGGGGACCAGGAAGAATACAAACGACCGCCTGATCGGATGATTTACGACGTTCACAGGGTAACCCTCACGCTGCAATGGCGCGAACAGGATGTCGCGATCAGCATAGCGACATCAGGAAAAACCTTTCCTGTCAATTGGCTAGGCGGCAACGGAAAGACTTTATTTGCGACATGGGTCGCAAATGGGCAATCGCTATGCGGTGACGGACCCAACATGCTGCCGGATTCAGCAAAACATGCCGCATGTGGTCGGCGCATGACAAAACGCCGCCTCGGCAAAACCGAAGCGGCGTTGTTACTGGTCCCTGCGCAGCGGCTACCGGGAAGTCGTTATATTAGGCGACGAAACCGAGGCGCGCGGCGGCCATGGCGCCGGTCTGGCCGGGCATGGTGTTGGCAAGGCGCTGGCGCTCGAGCGCGGTCGTAAGGTTCATTTCACGGCGAGCGAAAAGGCGGGCAAAAAGCTTCATGGTCATCTCCATTCGGTTGCTCAGACGGGTCGCCTTCGCTTGATGGAGTGGGGCAGCTCGTTTGCTGGCGCTGATATAGGCTTACGTGAGGGGAAACTAAATCGCAAAAGCGAAGCACTTGATATGAAAAGCGACACGGAATGCGACATATTTGGGCATTCCGCCCAAGATTTATGATCACTTACAAGGCGTTAGTTCGAAATGTCGGCTGCTATGCAGCCCGTTCATATGCGCCATGCAGCGGCGACATGGCTCGGAAAGTCATTTGACCACAAATAAAAAGGCCTGCCGGGCAGCGTCTGCGCGGCAGGCCTTCAGCTTTGAATACACACGATCTATTTTGCTCCACCAGCCCAGGATCCGACGCCATAGCGCGTGCTGGTCTTGGTGTCGGCGGCTTCGGGCCAGCCGATATCCTTCTGCAGTTCGATCGGCAGAGAGCGGATGGCGCGTTCGGTCTGGTAGCGGGCGCGGGCCGCGCTGAATTCGGTCGCGATGCGGCCGATGGATGACAGGATGGACATTTCATTCTCCTTTGCGTTGGGCCGGAAGTTTGCCCCGTATGAGAGCTACTTCAGGTTTGTTTCAGCTTCATTTCGTGTCGATTGCAGATCAATGTCACAGTCGTTTCAAGGCGGCCTTCGGTACGTCTGCCTTCGATGGAGTTGACTATCCTCCCAAAGTGATGTTCAATCAAACGAAATGGAATGATGGTTTGCATCAGAAAAATTGAAGGTCGATCCCGATGAACGCCCCACTCAATCATCCGTTGCCGCTGCTCGATCTCGACGTTTTGCGCACCTTCGTAGCGATCGCCGAGACCGGCAGTTTCACCACGGCGGCCAATGCCGTCTTCCGCACGCCATCGGCTGTTTCCATGCAGATCAAGAAGCTTGAGGACATTCTTGGTCGCTCCGTGTTCGCGCGCGACGCGCGCTCGGTGACGCTGACCACTGATGGCGAGATGCTGCTCGGCTACGCCCGCCGGCTGTTGTCGATCAACCGCGAGGTGGTGTCCAAGTTCATCATCCCCGATATTGTCGGGGTGGTGCGGCTCGGCTCGCCGGATGACTATGGCGAGCGCGTGCTGCCGCATGTGCTGAAGCGTTTTGCGCAGTCGCACCCCTCGATCGCGGTCGACGTCACCATCGACCAGAGTATCAATCTGCGCCGCCGCATGGACGACCGGGCGCTCGACATCACGCTACTCACCAATTCCTATAAGACCAGCGCGCTCGGCGCCGAGGTGCTGCTCACCGAACCGATCGTGTGGGCCGGCGCCAAGGGCGGTTGCGCGCATCTGCGCGAGCCGTTGCCGGTGTCATTGTGGGAAGAGGGTTGCGCCTGGCGGGCCGGGGCACTCGAAGCGCTCGGCCGTGAGGGCCGCAACTATCGCGTCGCCTATATGAGCGCGCATACGGCCGGCCAGCGCGCTGCGATCATGTCCGATCTCGCGGTGGCACCGCTGCCGAAATCGTTCCTCGGCAGCGAGATGGTTGAGCTTTGCCCGAAGGACGGCATGCCGGATATCGGCACTTACAATCTCGCCATGGTCGTGGCGCCGGACGCCAGCGCGCCGGTGAAGGCGGTCGCCGACCACATCCGTGCGACCTTCGAGGTGTTCAGGGAAACCGGCAAGTTCTGACTTAGAGCGCTTTGCGTTTTGGTGGAACCAAAACCGCGCTCCAAGTCTTTGTTTTAACGCATTTTGTCGGACGCCAAACGAAGACGTTTGGCTGCAAAATGCTCTAGCTACGACCTCAACGGCGCAGCCAAGTCGTGAGCGGCCACGTCTTTACCTGCTGCTTGCAGTGCCAATTCGCCGGCTTTGGCGTGATAGCTTTCGGTGTCGCTGGTCAGGAACGTCACGATGCTGTCCCGCGCGCGCCGCGCTTCTGGCATGTCGATCAGTGGCCAGACATGGAACATGCCTTGCTCGTGCACGACCTCTATCTCGACACCGGCGGCACGGGCCTTTTGCGCGAAGATCAGATTGTCGGGGGTTAGCATATCGCGTGAACCGGTCAGAAGCAGCGTTTTCGGCAACACCGAGAGGTCGCCGTAAAGCGGGCTGATGCGCCAGTCACTAGGATTTATGCCGGCACTGTAGAGCCGGACCGCCTCCAGCCCGCCCGGAATTCCCAGCCATGGATCGTAGCGTTCCGCCTCGAACACTTCGGGGTTGGCGAGCGACAAGTCGAGGCCGGGCGAAATCAGCACATGGCGCGACGGTAAGGCCTGGGCGTCTTCCGCGGCCATCATGGTCAGCACCACGGCCATGTTGCCGCCGGCGGAATCACCCATGAAGACGATATCCTGCGCTTCCGTTTCGTCGAGCATCTGACGGTAGACCTCGCCGACCATGCCGAACATGGCGTGGAAATCGTGTTCGGGAGCAATGGGATAGATCGGCACGGTAATGCCGAAGCCCAGCCGGTCGGCCATATCGGCGATCAGCCCCCAATGATAGGACGTGATTTGAAAGACATAGGCGCCGCCATGCAGGTAGAGGATCCGCTTTCGCACACCGGCCTTCGGCGCGATCTCGTAGACGGGAAAGCCGTCCACGCTGCGCGTCGTGATCTCGAAACGCTGATGCAGCGATACGGGCGGCTGATGATTCTCCGTCTTGCGTGCATACGCGATCCAGCGCTGCAGGTTTTCCGGGCTGGAAAAGGCCTGCTTGCGGCTATGCCTGAGCACGAAGGACACGACGTGGCTTTTGAGACTTGGCATGCGGACACACGGACTTCGGCTGAGCCGACTAAGAGAACCCCTCGCTATCGAAGATCGTGCCTTCGCCCAAAATGTCAAGATTTGCGCAGTCTTAACACGGCGGTGTGATCTGGCTGGCAATCAAGGCCAGCGTTCAGTCGTGGCTCGCTGCAATGCTCAGCGCTGGGGCAGCAGTGCGGCGCGCAGTCGACGGTCGCTTGCCGCCGGAGCCGCATGACGGCTCCGGCGCTTGGCCAGCAGCTTGCATTTGTCGGCGAAGGTCATCAGCGCGCCGAACCCAGAAGCAGAGCCGAGAAGGTGACCTGCGGGTCTTCGCGCGGCGACACGGGCCAGCCGATGTCCCTCTGAATTTCGGGCGGCAGGCTGTTCAGCGCCCGGACGGACCTGTTTCTTTTGTGTGCATTCCTGATGGCCATACCATAGCGGCCGAGGCTTTCGAACATCGACATCTTCATCTCCTTTGGAGTGCTGCGGCGGCCGAAAGTTATTTCCTGCCTGCCGTTCGATGCCGGTTAAATGCGCCGCACATGTATCTGGTGGATTACACGAAAACAGCGCCTTGTTTCAGTTTGGGCTGATCCGGAAACAGTTGCATGCAAACGAGAATGAGGGCGAAAAGCAGCTTTCGCCGGCGGGATGTTATCCCCGGCCGCGCCGCGCCGCGTGGCCTTCGCGCGAACGCCGCCGCGGGGCGGCATCGCCGGCAATGCCGTCCTCGCTGACCGTCTTGCGCGGCGGCAGTTTCACTGCGGCCGACAGTTTCGGGAACGGGTCGACCTTGTTCGGCAACGCCATGGCGTAGACGAAATGCTCCTGGAATTTCGGTTCCAGCGCGGTCTCGATCTTCTCGATCCGGCTCACCGTTTCCTCGATCTCGCGGCGATAACCGCGATTGAGCAGCGCCATGCGCGCACCGGCGCCGGCGGCGTTGCCGACGGCCGAGACCTTGTCGAGATCGCAATCGGGGATCAGTCCCAGCACCATGGCGTATTTCGGATCGATGAAGGAGCCGAAGGCGCCGGCGAAATGGATGCGGTCGACATGATCGGTGTGCTGCTTTTCCATCAACAGCTTGGTGCCGGCATAAAGCGCGGCCTTGGCGAGCTGGATGGCGCGCACATCGGTCTGGGTGATGGTGATCCTCGGCTCGCCTTCCTTCAGCACATAGGAGAAGGTGCGGCCACTGGCAGTGACGCGCGGCGAGCGGGCGGAGAGGCTGCCGTCGACGACGCCGTCCTCGGAGATGATGCCGGCCAGATACATCTCGGCGACCACCTCGATGATGCCGGAGCCGCATATGCCGGTGACGCCGGTCGCCTGCACGCTGTCGAGGAAGCCGGGCTCGTCGGACCACAGTTCCGAGCCGATGACGCGGTATTTCGGCTCCAGCGTGTCGGGATCGATGCGGACGCGCTCGATGGCGCCGGGCGCCGCGCGTTGGCCGCCGGAGATTTCCGCCCCCTCAAAGGCCGGGCCGGTGGGCGAGGAGGCCGCCACGACCCGCTGGCGATTGCCGAGCACGATCTCGGCATTGGTGCCGACGTCGACGATCAGCATCATCTCATCCTGCCGGTGCGGACCCTCCGACAGCGTCACCGCAGCCGCGTCGGCGCCGACATGGCCGGCGATGCAAGGCAGCATATAGAGCCTGGCGCCCTGATTGAGCTTCAGGCCGATATCCGACGCCTTGATGTGCACGGCGCCCGAGACGGCCAGCGCGAAGGGCGCGCCGCCGAGTTCGGTCGGGTCGATGCCGAGGAACAGGTGATGCATGATCGGATTGCCGACGAACACGGAATCCAGGATGTCGTTGCGCTGGACGTTGCCCTCCGCGCAGACCTTGTCGACGAGACCCGAGATCGCCTCGCGCACAGCGACCGTCATGCCCTCGCGGCCGTCCGGGTTCATCATCACATAGGAGACCCGGCTCATCAGATCCTCGCCGAAGCGGATCTGCGGGTTCGACGTGCCCGACGAGGCGGCGACGCGGCCCGACAGCAGCGACACCAGATGCATGGCGATGGTGGTCGAGCCGATATCGCAGGCAAGCCCGTAGGCCTCGTTCTTGAGACCGGGCCACAAAGAGATGACCCGCGCGGTCTCGCTGTCGGCATCCTTGTGGATCGCGGCGGTCGCGGTCCAGTTGCCCTTGCGCAAGATGCCTTGGACCTGCGGCAACAGATGGAAGTCGAAATCGAGGCTCTTGAGCCCCCAGTCCTTCATCAGCGCGATCTTCAGGCGATCGAGATCGCCTGATGGATTGTGCATGTCGGGCTCTTCGATCTCGACATAGCACATGTGGATTGCCGAATCGCGGGCGATGACCCTGGTGTCGGCGTCTTTGCGGATGGTCTGCGCGTTGATGACCGTGTCCTGTGGCACGTCGACGACGAGATCGCCGAGGATCTGCGCCGAGCAGGACAGGCGTCGCCGTTCGGGAAGGCCGCGCACGCGTTCGTAGCGCTCTTCCTTGGCGCCCTTGGGCGAGATGTGGTCATTGGAAGAGACGATCTTGTGCTTGGCGAAGTTGCCTTCCTGCACCTCGACCTGACAGCGCCCGCAAGTGGCGCGTCCGCCGCACACGCTCTCGACATAGACGCCGAGTTGGCGCGCGGCATCGAGCACCGGCGTGCCGACCGGAAACCGTCCGCGCTTGCCGGACGGCATGAACAGCACGAGCGGGTCGGTGATGTTGGCAGGAGAGTTCACGATTGCGCGCTTATCCTCGGGCCATACGGGCTTCACGGCCACCGCGCCGGCGGCCACCATTGCCATTGCCTTCGCCCGGCGCATTGACTTGCGTGGGCGCCGCGATCGCCTGGCCGCCTTCGGCCGGCTTGTAGTCCTTGTAGGTCCTGATCCAGTTGGTGCAGTTCTCGTCGGTGCCGTTCAGCACGTTGGCGCCGCGCACGGCTTCCATCTCCTGCGGACGCACCGGGTTCATGATCGCCGAGGTCATGCCGGCGCCGATCACCATCGGGATGAAGGCGGCGTTGATGCCGTGGCGGTGCGGCAGGCCGAACGAAATGTTGGAGAGGCCGCAGGTTGTGTTGACCTTGAGCTCTTCACGCAGCCGGCGCAGGAGGGCAAAGACCTGGCGGCCGGCGTCGCCCAGCGCGCCGATCGGCATGACCAGCGGGTCGACGACAACATCGTGCGCCGGAATGCCGAAATCGGCGCAGCGCTCGACGATCTTCTTGGCGACGGCGAAGCGCACGTCCGGATCCATCGAAATGCCGGTCTCGTCGTTGGAGATGGCGACCACCGGAACGTTGTATTTCTTGACCAGCGGCAAGATGGCTTCGAGCTTTTCTTCCTCGCCGGTGACGGAGTTGACCAGCGGCCGGCCCTTGGCGACCTTGAGCGCCGCCTCGATCGCGGCGGTCACCGAACTGTCGATCGACAGCGGCAGGTCGACCAGTCCCTGCACGATCTCCAGCGTCTGCACCAGCAGGCCTGGTTCGGTCTCGTTCGGATTGACCGAGGTCACGCCTGCATTGACGTCGAGCATGGTCGCGCCGCAGGCGGCCTGTTCCAGCGCGTCCCTGATGACAGTGTCGAAATTGCCCGCGATCATCTCGGCGGCGAGCTTCTTGCGCCCGGTCGGATTGATGCGTTCGCCGATCACGCAGAAGGGCTGGTCGAAGCCGATAATGATTTCTCGTGTCGCCGAGGCGACGATCGTCCGGGTCATGAAATCTCTCCGTCGTGATATAAAGACTTCTTTATATCGTTTCTGATTTCGATCAAGCGAATGGTAACCGTCCGCGCTATCAATGCGCGGTCTTGACCATGTCGACCTGCGTTTCGGTGATCTCGTCGTGCAATATGTGGTCTAGACGGTCGGCGACGAGCTGGTCGTCGCGGCGGATTTCGCGTTTCCAGGGCTGGCGACCCTTCAGCACACCCGATTCATCGACGATCTCGGCGACATATTCCTCCTGGCGGTAGGCCATCACATGGACGCCGGAGACGCCGGGAATTTCCTTCACCTCGTTGATGATGTCGATGCAGAGCTGCTTGCCTTCCTTCTTCTGATCCTGGGCGCCTTCCAGTCGCTTGACGATCTGATCGGGGATATGAATGCCCGGCACGTTGGAGCGGATCCATTTTGCGGTCTTGGCCGAGGCCAGCGGCCCAACCCCGCACAGGATGAAGCATTTTTCCGTAAAACCGAGGTCCCGGATCTGCTGCATGTAGGTGCGAAACATCGGCACGTCGAAACAGTATTGGCTTTGCACGAATTGGGCACCGGCGGCGATCTTCTTGCCCAGCCGGTAGGGGCGGAAATCGATCGGCGGCGCGAAAGGGTTGATCGCCGCACCGAGGAAAAGCTGAGGCGGCGTCGTCAGCTTGCGGCCGGACAGGAACTTGCCGTTGTCGCGCATGATGCGGCAGGTTTCCAGGAGCGACATGCAATCGAGATCGAACACCGGCTTGGCGCCTGGCTGGTCGCCGGCCTGCACGCCGTCGCCGGTCAGGCACAGCATGTTGGCGACGCCCATCGCCGCGCCGCCCAGCACGTCGCCCTGGATGGCGATGCGATTCCTGTCGCGGCAGGCGATCTGCATGATCGGGGCATAACCCATGCGGGTCAGCAGCGCACAGATGCCAACCGAGGACATGTGGCAGTTGGCGCCCGACGCGTCGACGGCGTTGATGGCGTCGACCCAGCCGTCGAAGATTTTGGCGCGGTTGTAGACATCTTCCGGATCGGCGCTGTCGGGCGGGTTGAGCTCGGTCGTCACCGCGAACTCGCCGCGCCGAAGCACGCGCTCCAGGCGTCCGCGCGACGTGTGGCCGGGCAGGGGCTCAAGCGGCAGATGAATGCCGGCCGGGTTCTCGTCGCGCTGGCGGCCGATCATGTCGATGCCTCGGTATTCGGAGCGTTGCGGGTGGCTTCGCGCGCGGCTGCGGCCTGCGCTGTCACCCGCAGCCATGCCGAGGTTTCGCGCAGCGACTGGTCGACCGGCTTCTGCACGTCGAGGATCTTGTCGCCATGCTTCATGTTGCGTGAGCCTTCCCAGGCCTTGACCCAGACGCAGGGCATATCAGGCTCGACCTCGCAATTGCCGTTGGCACGCACGCCGCCGCAAGGGCCGTTGCGCAATTGCTTGGGGCAATTCATCGGGCACGACATGCCAGTGGAGGAAAGGATGCACTGGCCGCACATGCGGCAATCGAACATAAAACCCTTGACGCGTTTTTCGACGAATTTGATCGGGGCTTCGACGCGGCCGTAACCGATGCCCTTCCACAGCGGGTGGAGAGTCAAGAACATGTCGGCGAACCTGGCGTAGAACCATTCGAGCAATCGCGAATGCCGCACGGACCACAGCCTGACCGCGAACGAGCGCTGCACGCGCCGCTGCGGCGACACGTCGGCCGGCTTGTAGTCGGATTTCGGCGCCGCCTTCTTGACCAAAGTGGCCTGGGTAACCGCCGGGGTTGGTTCAGGCATCTTCTTTTCCGCCCGCCTTGACCAGAGCGACCAGCCGCTCGCGGTCGAATTTCGCGTCGATATCCTGAAAGGCTTTTTCAGCCTCGCCTTCAAGATCGTCGCTGACCGGCACGGGGTCGGCCTTGCGCCATTCGGCTAGGTAGTCGTCGGTACCGCCGGCGCCGGTGCGCATCGCACACATGTCGATCGCCTCGGTGAAGCGCAGCGGCAGTTCGCGCTTAGCGTTCTGCCGGCCCTTCTTGACGATGACCTGCGCGGGGATGTCGCGCCAGTAGACGACGATCAGATCGGCCATGAACTTCTTACTCCTCGTGTTCCGAGCATTGCCGGAAGCGCTGTTGGGCTGCTTGTTATGGGACGACGCGCGCGCATTCAAAAGCGACGCAATCGCAGGGCGCAAAAGGAAAGCTGGAAATTTTCGATGCTTGGCTTGGTTTGGATCAGCCGCCGCGACGATCGAAGCTGCCGACGAGCTTCCTGTGGAAGCGAACGTAGCCTCGCTCGGTCGTGCGCAGATGCTCGGCGACGATCTGGTGGAAACGCGGCAGGCGGTGAAAGGGAACGGCCGGATAGGAGTGATGCTCGGAATGGTAAGGCATGTTCCACGCGACGAAGCGCACAAGCCTTGTAGTAAAGGTGGTGCGGGTGTTTTCGAGCATGTTGGCGACATGCGGGCATAGTGCGTGCTCGGCCAGCAGATAGGCCCGTAATAAGGGTTGGCCAACGAGCACCGGCACAATCCAGACCCACAGCAGCAGCGCCGACTGCGCGACCAGCGAGGCCACCAGCAGCACCGCATAGGCGATCAGGAACCAACGTGCTTCCGAAATCACCTTGTCGCGGCCCTTTTCCGGCACGAAGCCGTCGCGGTTGCGGCCGGCGGCGTTGACGACAGTCACGCGCGCCATGCCGATCCAATAGGGGAGGCCGGAGAGATAGCGCAAATACTGGGCGATGGTCTCCGGTTTCGGGCTCATGAGTTCGGGATCATTGTCCGGATCGTGCGTGTGTCGGTGGTGCGCGAAATGGAAATAGCGGAACCAGACCGGCGGCAGCAGGATCAGGAAGCCGGTCACGGTGGCGATGGCGCGATTGAGCCACGCTGTCCTGAAAGCGGTTTCGTGGATGGTCTCGTGCAACAGCGTGAAGAAGAAGACGATCAGGATCCCCTGCGGCAGCATAATAATGGGCCAGAATGGGATGCGGGCGGTGATCAGCGCGCCCAGCACGACAACCAGTCCGCCATGGACAGCCAGCCGGACAATGCCGGGCCTATCCAGCTTGGCGGTGAGGTCGCGACGATCCTCGACCGACAGACCGGCGATAATGGTGCGGTGGTCGATTTCGCTCATGCCTGCAAGCTTATCGCCGAGGCGCTGTCCGGTAAATCGGCGCTCCTTACCAGACGCCGGTTTTTACGCCGGTCCAGAGGTAGAACCAGATCGTCGGATGATACCATTGTTTGGAAGGCAGGCCGGGATCTGAGGTGGCAAGCTTGTCGGCCAGCGCATCCCTGACCGCCTCGACGCAGATGTCGCGTGAGAATGCCGCCTGCCGCAGCGCATAGCTTGAAATCGTATCGCCTGCCTCAGGCTTGCCGCGCACCTGCCGCAGCACGCCGCCGGTGTCGACGCCGGCGTCGACCAAATGAACGGTGGTGCCGAAGTTCTCCGCATCGCCGGAGGCCAACGCCCAGTAGCCGCCATTCATGCCGCGATACTTCGGAGCGATGCCGGCATGGTAATTGAGGACCGGGCAAGGGATTTTCGCCAGCGTCTGCCTCGACAGCAGGCGGCAGCCGGCGAGCAGCACGACGCCGGGCTGGATTTCCCTGATCGCCTGCAGGCACTCCGGCGCATTGGCCGAGGGAACGTGGATGATCGCCTGTCCGGGCCCGGCTTCGGTTTGCAGCTTCTGTTCGGCGATGATGCGGGCTGCATGCCCGGCGAAAAACCGCTTGCCGAGCCGCGTCAGCACCATCGTGCCGAGCTGCCCGATGGCCTGTAGCCAGCCTTGGCGCCGCGCGCGCCCGAGCAGCAATTGCTTTTTGGATTCAGGGCTTTCGAGGATGACGCTCACCGGCCCGAGTCGGTCAGAGATGGCGTTGACGATGGCCCAGATATGCGGTCCGCCTTCGGTGACGACGACGATCGGCCGCGGATTTGATTTCAACGGTTCCATGTTTGTGCCGCCCCGAAAAGACCTGCTCTCAGCGGGCGGGATGCTAGGCCGGTCGGGTTAATCGTTGGTGATCGGAACCAGGGCCGCAGGCTCAGCGCTTGAATTCAAGGATGTCGAGCTTCGATTCGTGATAGGGCGTCGGGAACTCGATGCGCCATTCGTTGACGCTGTTGCGAAAGGCGTAGCCGACCTGATCGCTTTGTGGGCCGCTGCCATAGGGTTTCGCGGGATCGTTGTTGACGGAGAAGGAGCCGAGATAGATCGAGCGCTTTTCGCCGTCGTCGAAGAAACGGCCCTTGGTGCGCTGTGAGCCGGTGATTTTTTCCAGCATCCAGCCCGAACCATCGTCGCTCACCTTGCACTTGAACCAGCCATAGATGACGAGCGGGCTTAGTCCGCCCGCCTTGATGGTGCGGCATTGCCAGTTGCCGGTCAGGTCCTTGTCGGAAAACGAGACCAGCGGCTTTGCCAGCAAGGCGTCGAGCTGCTTGATCTCGGCGGCGTCGCCGGCCTTGGCTTCATCAAGGGCGGCCTTACGCGTCTCATCATATTTGTCGAGCCGCACCTTGTCGGCGGGCGTGATCAGCTTCTGCACCTCGCCATCGGCGAGCGCGGGCAGGGCGAAACAGACAACGCCTGCTGCGGCAATCAAGAGGCGAGCGATCATCGGTGCGTTTCCTAGTCGATAGCTGGAACAGCCTGTTTTCTCGTTTGGCACATAACTTACCCGTTCGCGGAGGCCTGTCATCCGTGCTTAACAGCGGCCAGGTTAAAATTCGTGGTTTCGCCGATGCGGATCTTGCTTACGGGATCGTCAGGCTGGCTGGGCAGCGCGCTGGCGCCGCGCCTGCGGGCCCTTGGCCATGACCTCGTCGGCCTCGATCCCGTCCCGTCGGTGCAAACGCAGGTGATCGGCTCGGTCGCCGACCGTGATCTGGTCATGCAGACGGTCAGCAAAAATCACATCGAGGCGATCATCCACAGCGGCGCGCTGCACAAGCCTGACATCGAACACAACCGCAATGAGGATTTCATCGAGACGAATGTGCGCGGCACGCTCAACCTGCTCGATGCGGCGGTGGCATCAGGCATTCAGCGCTTCGTCTTCACGTCGACGACCTCGCTGATGATCTCGAAAGCCATACGCGCCGGCTTGACCGGCGGTGCGCGCAAGGCCGCCTGGCTGACGGAAGACATGTCGCCCGAGCCGCGCAACATCTACGGCGTCACCAAGCTTTCGGCCGAACATCTTTGCCGCCTCTATCACATTCAGTCCGGACTGCCGGTGATCGTGCTGCGCACCGCACGGTTTTTTCCCGAGGCAGACGATATGGCGCATGCGATCGAGCAGTCGGACGCCAACACCAAGGCCAATGAGCTGTTGTTTCGCCGGCTGACCGTGGAAGATGCCGCCGAGGCTCATATCGCGGCGCTGGAGAAGGCGCCACAGCTGGGCTTCGACATCTTCATCGTCTCGGCGCCGACGCCGTTCCGGCCCGACGATTGCGCGGCATTGATCGCCGACGCACGATCCGTCGTCGCGCGTTATTTTCCGGAGTTTCCGGCGCTCTATGCGCGGAAAGGCTGGACGATGTTTTCCTCGATCGACCGTGTCTACGACGCCTCGCGGGCGCGGGACAGGCTGGGCTTCGTCTGCAAGACGAGCTTTGCCGATGTGCTCGCCGCGCTCGCGGCGGAAGAAGGGGCCGCCTGATCGAACGTCAGGCGTGTGCCGCAGCGCTGGCCAGTTCCGTCGTCAGGTCGCCATAGCCGGTCGAGCGGCGCTCATAGGCGAGGCCGAGCATTTTTGCGGCCTGCTCGGCGACCTTGTCGAGTTCCGGGTCGTCGGTCTGGGCGATATAGACCAGCTTCTCGTAATTGCCGAAATAGTCCTTGATCAGCTCCGGATGCCTGTCGAGGCCGAGCGGCTTCATGAAGAAGGCGTCGAACTGGCGGCACAGGAAGTCGGTCATGTAGAACGACATCATGTCATCGTCGGCGACCTTCGCGTAGGCATCCATGCCCTGATAGAAGGCAAAGCAATGCGGCCCGACTATGCGCTCGACGCCATGCTTTTCGCAGACGCGGTCAAGCAGGCCGCCGGTGCCGCAATCGGCGTAGCCGACGAAGATGTTTCTGTAGCCGTCCGCCTTGGCCTTCCCGATTGCCTTGTCCATGGCCGGTGCGATGCGGTCCGGGTAGAAATGGAACTCCGCCGGCAGGCAGGTCAGGTCGAGATGGTCGAGCCCCAGCTGCTCCTTGACGGCCAGAATTTCGCGCGCAATCATCCCACAGGCGATGACGAGCAGCCTGTCGCCTTGATCGGCTTGTGGTTTTCGCACGGCGCTCATGGAACCAGTCTAACCGATTTTCGTTGCTGTCCCACGAATCTATCTGTTGAGGGAGATACAATTCATGAAACCGCTACGCATTGCGCCGATCGCCATTCTCGCTTGCGCCCTGGCTCTTTCGGCCTGCGCCAACACCGTCCGCGGCGTCGGCAAGGATGTCAAATCGACCGCAAACGCGGTTGAGGACACGGTCGAGAATCCCTGATCCGCAACCTGACCAAAGCGCATCGCTATCAAGATAGTTGAAGCGATACGCGTTAAGTCTTTGTAAACATCTGGGAACAACAGAGTCGCGCTGCAAGGCGCGGCTCGATTTATTGTGCATGCCGAATTCGCCGAGATCAGGCCGAAGCGCGGACGTCGTGTCCCTGTTGCAATTGTTTTCTTCGGGGCGGGCACGAAAAGTTGACTTTTCGAGCAGGGGATATGCCGTTACCCTTTTCTAGTACCCTCAACAACGAAGCTAGGAGCCATAGGATGAAGACCGCTCTCTTAGTTGTCGCCGCTCTGGGCCTCTCGGTGTCCGGCGCCGCAGCGGAATGTGTTGGCCACAATAAAACGACGGCCTCCGTGGATCAGCAAACCAAAGCGGCAAGCGTAGATCAGCAAACCAAAGTCGCAAGCGTCGCGAATACGCCGACAACTGCCGACACGCCGATCCTGAAAAAGGAAGAGGCGAAAAAGTCAGAATAGGCGCTTCAACTCGCCCGAACGCTCCGAGCAAGGCTTGCCGCGCTCAACTTCCCGTTCAAAGGTTATCGGGTATGTTCGCTACGCGGATCGCTGTCGCTTGCTGATGTCTTGACATGCCAGCGTTACGCGCCGCATCGGCCTGTATCATAGCATAAGTACGGGCTTCCGTACTTATGCTCCTGTCTTCTCCTCGTCAGCTCAGGCCGAAGCGCGGACGTTGTGCTTGCGCTTCATGAAGTCCTTGGCGGTCTCGACCGCCACGGCGGCGTCGCGGCAATAGGCGTCGGCGCCGACGGCCTTGCCGAACTCCTCGTTGAGCGGCGCGCCGCCGACCAGCACGACATAGTCGTCGCGGATGCCCTTTTCCTTCATCGTGTCGATGACGACCTTCATGTAGGGCATGGTCGTCGTCAGCAGCGCTGACATGCCGATGATGTCGGGCTGGTGCTGCTCGATGGCGTCGAGATATTTTTCCACCGCATTGTTGATGCCGAGGTCGATGACGTCGAAGCCGGCGCCCTCCATCATCATGCCGACAAGGTTCTTGCCGATGTCGTGGATGTCGCCCTTGACGGTGCCGATCACCATCTTGCCCTGCTTAGGCGCGCCGGTGGCGGCGAGCAGCGGACGCAGGATGAACATGCCGGCCTTCATCGCGTTGGCGGACAACAGCACTTCCGGCACGAACAGGATGCCGTCGCGAAAATCCTCGCCGACGATGCGCATGCCTTCGACCAGTGCCTCGGTCAGCACCTTGTAAGGCGCCCAGCCGCGCTCGAGAAGGATATTGGTGCCTTCCTCGATCTCTTCCTTCAGCCCGTCATAAAGGTCGTCGTGCATCTGCTGCACGAGCTCGTCGTCGGAAAGCTCGGAAAGGATGATCTCGTCGTCGGCCATTTTTAATCCAGCTCCTTGCCGCACGGATACAGTTGCGGGGCCTCAAATATCACGTCAATACCTAACCCGCTACAGCCTTGCGTCCATAGCTGATTTGCGACTTCCCGCAAAAGGAAAGCGACCGCAAATCTATTGGAATTCTTGTCGATTTTGCGACAGGCGTTGGCGCTGGCGGGCCGTTTCGAATAGGGTGCATGGCTACGATCCGGCCAGAAGGCGCAATATGCGGCCGTAATAATTATGCCAGAACAAAAGTCAGGGAAGAACGATCATGAGTGAGAACGCGCCGGTCGACCAGGAAGCGTCAAACGCGCGGCGCGGACGTGCCGCCAGCGGTGGTGCCGCTGCCCGGCGGGCAGCGCGCTCGGGTGGCGGCCCCGGCACCCAGCTCACCTACATCAAGCGCAAGATCAACGTCTATGAGGTGCTGGACGAGGAAGGGCTGGCGCTGATCGAGAAAAACACCGACACGGTGCTCGAAGAGATCGGCATCATCTTTCGCGACGACGCCGAGGCGCTGCAGCTGTGGAAAGAGGCCGGCGCCGACGTCAAGGGCGAGCGCGTGCATTTCCCGAAAGGCCTCTGCCGCTCGCTGTTGAAGACAGCGCCGTCCACCTATACCCAGCACGCCCGCAATGCCGAGCGCTCAGTGCAGATCGGCGGCAACGCCACCGTCTTCGCGCCGGTCTACGGACCACCCTTCGTGCGCGACCTCGGCGGCGTCAGGCGCTATGCAACGATCGAGGATTTCCGCAATTTCGTGAAGCTCGCCTATATGGCGCCGTCGATCCACCATTCGGGCGGCACGGTATGCGAGCCGGTCGACGTGCCGGTCAACAAGCGCCATCTCGACATGATCTACAGTCATATCAAATATTCGGACAAGCCGTTCATGGGCTCGGTCACCGCGCCGGAGCGCGCCGAGGACACGGTGGCGATGGCAAAAATCGTGTTCGGCGACGATTTCGTCGAGAACAACACGGTGCTGACCAGCCTGATCAACGCCAATTCGCCGATGGTGTTCGACGAGACCATGCTGGGGGCGCTGAAGGTCTATTCGCGCCACAACCAGGCCTGCATTGTCACGCCGTTCATCCTCGCCGGCGCGATGAGCCCGGTGACGGTCGCCGGCACGCTGACCCAGGTTCTGGCCGAAGTGCTGGCCGGCGCGTCGTTCACGCAGCTGATCCGGCCGGGCGCACCGGTGCTGTTCGGCACCTTCGCCTCGTCGATCTCGATGCAGTCGGGCGCGCCGACCTTCGGCACGCCGGAGCCGTCGCTGGTTTCCTATGGCGCGGCGCAGCTCGCGCGCCGGCTTGGCCTGCCGTTCCGCACCGGCGGCTCGCTCTGCGCCTCGAAAATCCCGGACGCGCAGGCGGCCTATGAGAGCGCCAACACGCTGAACTCGACGATCCTCGCCGGCACCAATTTCGTGCTGCATTCGGCTGGCTGGCTCGAGGGCGGGCTCGCCTCCTGCTACGAAAAGTTCATGATGGACATCGACCAGCTCGGCATGACGCAGAAGTTCTCCGAAGGCGTCGACCTGTCGGAGAACGGCCAGGCGATGGACGCCATCCGCCAGGTCGGTCCAGGCAGCCATTATCTCGGCTGTGACCACACCCAGGCCAATTTCCAGACCGCCTTCTACCGTTCCAACATCGCCGACAACAATTCCTACGAGCAGTGGTTGGCCGAAGGCGAAAAGACCGCGCCGCAGCGCGCCAACGAACTCGCCCGCCGCTGGTTGGAAAGCTACGAGGCGCCGCATCTCGATCAGGGTATCGACGACGGGCTGAAGGACTTCATCGGCAGGAAGAAGGCGTCGATGGCCGACGCCTTCACCTGAAAGGAGCCCGAGTCAGGCGGGGCTAAAGTCGCCAACATCATCCACAAGGAAGTCTGGCGGAGCGCCTTCTCCGATTCGGACAAGAAGGGGTGATTTGCGTCTGCCCGTCCGATGCCTTCGGACATCGCTTGCCCGGAGACCGATATGGCTCGAAGGAAGGTTTTCAAGGGTGTTGCGATCGATATCGCCAGATCGTTCGTGAGCCGTAACAACGACGTTGATGGCTACTGGGGCGTAGGCAAACTCCATTCATTGGCACAAGAAAATTCGACATCTAAAATTCGAATAGACCTGTCAAAAGAGTCTTCCGCGACATTGCCAACCTTCGCTTCGATGATAGGACGGTATCGTTCCATGATTGAGGCCCAAGCCGCGGCTCGAGGCTTGAAACTTCAAACTTGTTCGATCGAGGTAGAGTTTAACCTGCCTCGGAATATCATTGATTCTCCTGTCTGCTCGGATGGCGAAAACGGGTTTAGGTGCTGGCTGACGATCGTGGATGATCGGGGGAGGGTTTGGAGCCATATGATCTCGGGGTGTTCCCACCCTCACGATCCGAAAAGAGAGTCACGCAGCTTACGAGCTTCATAAGGCGACTATGTCCGATGTGACATCCTTTGGGTTGCAATCACACGGGTCCCGACCTCGTTATGAAGGCGTTGGCAAGGCCTTGGCCGCCCACGGCCTCATCCTGCGCGGCGGCTTCAATTTTGCAGGCGGCGAGCAAGCACCTTCCGGTCTCTCCGGCGCTGCCGCCAGATCCGTCCTGCTGGTGGGGCAGGCGGGCGCCGCGCCATGGCCGCATTTCCTACGCTGGCGGGAAAATCAATCACGGAACATCGGCGACCCGCTCGATACATGGTCGCGCGAAGTGATCGGTGCGGTGGCGAACGACTTCGGCGCGCGTGCCGTGTCACCGTCCGACAAGCCATATCTGCCGTTCCAGCAATGGGCGATGCGGGCGGAGGGCTTGCGGCCGTCGCCGCTCGGCATCCTCATGCATCCGCAATACGGGCTCTGGCACGCCTATCGCGGCGCGCTGCTGTTCGACCACGAGATTGCGCTTCACGAACCTCGCGGCGTGGTTCACCTTTGCGATGCATGTGTCGACAAACCTTGCCTGAAATCCTGTCCGGTCGATGCGTATTCTGCGGATGGTTTCGCGCATGAAACTTGTCTGGCGCATGTGCGTGGGCAAAACGGCGCGCCTTGCCGAACCGGCGGCTGTCTCGACCGAAACGCCTGTCCCTATGGCACGGACTACCGCTATCCCCCAGAGGCTCAAGCTTTTCACATGGCGGCGTTTGCGCGTCTGTAGCGTCGCCGAATGCCGCACGGAATCTTGAATGCGGTTGCCTCATTACGACTTGCCCTGACGGACTGCGCGGATATCTATCGCACGACAAGTCAAAGGAGTGGTGATGGCGAAGCGGGACATTCAGATCAAAACCATTGACGGCTTGGCAAAAGCCGGTCTGTTCCGCTCGGCAGCCCCGGCCAAGGCCGCTGTCATCCTCTATATGGACGCTTTTGGCCCGCGGCCGGCGCTCGACCAAATGGCGGAACGGCTTGCAGGCGACAATTACGCGGTATTGGTCCCGGACCTTTTCTACCGCAACGCGCCCTACGGCCCTTTCGAGGCCAAGACTGCATTCAGCGACGAGAAGAGCAAGGCCGTCATCACGGGTCTTCTCAGCGGCACGACCCAGGACATGACCATCCGCGACAGCGGCGCTTTCCTCGATGCGCTCGATGCCGAGGGCGTGACCGGACCGGTCGGCACCGTCGGCTATTGCATGGGCGGAGCGCGGGCGCTGAATGCCGCCGCGGCCTATCCCGGCCGCATCGTTGCCGCCGACAGCCCGCATCGGAAGGCTGCGTCGATCCAGGCGCGGGTCTATGTCGGCACGGCTGGTGTGGACCGCAGCTTCCCACCCGAACAGTCGGCGCGGCTGGCCGAAGCGCTGCGCACGGCCGAGGTCGACCACGTCATCGAAAACTATGCCGGCATGGCGCATGGCTGGTGCGTGCCGGACCACGGCGCCTTCGATGCAACCGGCGCCGAGCGCCACTGGAAGCGGCTGACGACGCTGTTCGCGGAGACGCTCGGGTAGGGCGCAGATGGTCTTCAAGTGACCGCCTCCCAAAAAATTTCTTCCATCACTCCAAGGAATCGCCATTAGCCTTCGTCCAACAGGCAATGATGGCGATGATGCTGGATGAAAGCGAAGCCTCCGACGCCGAATTGATCGGGCGGGCGAAGGGCGGAGACAGGGGGGCTTTCGGCAAATTGCTCGAAAGGCACTATGACTTCGTCTATCGCGCCGCCTATCGCTGGTGCGGGAAAAAGGCCGATGCCGAGGATGTCGCCCAGGAAGTCTGCGTCCGGCTTGGCCGGGCGATCCGCGATTATCATGGCAGCGGCGCCTTCACCACCTGGCTCTACACCATGACGCTGAATGCGGCACGCGACGTGATGCGCAAGACCGCCCGCGAGACGGTCAAGATCGACGCCTACGGCGCTTACGCACTGATCTCGGGAGAAGCCGAGCCTGAAGATCCGACCGAGGCGCTTTGGGCGGCAGTGCGGATGCTGCCGGGCAAGCAGCGCGACGCGGTGCTGCTCGTCTATGGTGAAGGGCTGAGTCACGCAGCCGCTGCCGAGGCGATGGGGATCTCGGAGACGACGGTTTCCTGGCACATCCATGAAGCGAAGAAACGGTTGAAGACGCTCATGCGTTCAGCCGGGGAAGTGTGATCATGGTCGACGATAACGAACTCAACAGGCTGCGCGACATCGCAACACCGGCACCGGGTGCCGAGGCGAAGGCGCGTGCCTTCGAGGCTGCCATGCGCGCCTACGACCTGGACGAAAAAACTTCACCTGCCACCCAAGGATCGGCGAACGGGCTTCGTCTCACAGAGCGAGCACAAAAGCTCTGGAGCGAAATCATGCAAAAGAAACTCTTCGCCACGCCGGCCATTGCCGGGCTCGTCGCCCTGCCGATCGCCGGATACGCCACCATCTATATGCTGCAGCAGCAGCCGTTCCATTCCGGCGGGGACGAGAAGATCACCGAAACGCTGGCCGACAAACCAGCGGCTAAAGCGCCGGCCACGGTGAGGCCGCTCACCGTGGCCGAGGCCGACAAACAGAAGAAAGCTGATGTCGACGCCGAAAGCCGCGCCGCGGCCGAGGCGCTTGCGCCGGCATCGCCGCCGAAGCCCGAGTCGAATGCGCTTGGTGGCCTGGTGCAACAGGATATGCTGGCTCGCAATGCGCCCGAGCCCTCGCCTCGCGAGGCGCTGGCTGGCGGTTCAAGTGCCACGGCTCCTGCAGTCGATGGCGCCGCGCAGATTGGCCGTGTGCCCGGTACTGTCGCCCAATCCAGGTTGATGGCTCAGCCTTCGACCGCACCAGCCGATCAGATGCTGCTGCCGGAGCAAAACCGCGACCGCGTCGAGGATTTTAAGACCAATCCGGTGCGTGCCGCGCTCGAAGACCCGGTCTCGACCTTTTCGATCGATGTCGATACGGCCTCCTATTCCTTCGTGCGGCGTTCGCTCAGGGAAGGTGTTGTGCCGCGGGCCGACACGGTCCGCGTCGAGGAGATGATCAACTACTTCCCCTATGACTGGAAAGGACCGGACACTGCCTCGACGCCGTTCAACTCGACCGTCAGCGTCATGCCGACGCCATGGAACGAGCATACCAGGCTGATGCATGTCGCCATCAAGGGTTTCGACGCCAAGCCGGCCGAGCAGCCCAAGGCCAATCTGGTGTTCCTGATCGACGTGTCGGGCTCGATGAACGAGCAGGACAAGCTGCCGCTCCTGCAGTCGGCCTTCCGGCTTCTGGTCAGCAAGTTGAGGCCCGACGACACAGTCTCGATCGTCACTTACGCGGGTGATGCCGGCACTGTCCTGGAGCCGACCAAGGTCTCGGAGAAGGACAAGATCCTCAATGCCATCGACACATTGACGCCCGGCGGCTCGACGGCCGGCGAGGCGGGCATCAAGGAAGCTTACCGGCTGGCGCAGAAATCCTTCGTCAAGGACGGGGTCAACCGAGTGATGCTGGCCACGGACGGCGACTTCAATGTCGGCCAGACCGACGATGACGATTTGAAGCGGCTGATCGAGCAGGAACGCAAGACCGGCGTGTTCCTGTCGGTGTTCGGTTTTGGCCGCGGCAATCTCAACGACCAAATGATGCAGACCATTGCCCAGAACGGCAATGGCACCGCTGCCTATATCGACACTTTGGCGGAGGCCGAGAAGGTGCTGGTCGAGGATGCGTCCTCGACGCTGTTCACCATCGCCAAGGACGTGAAGATCCAGGTCGAGTTCAACCCGAACAAGGTCTCGGAATACCGGCTGATCGGCTATGAGACGCGGGCCTTGAACCGCGAGGACTTCAACAACGACCGCGTCGATGCCGGCGAGATCGGGTCCGGCCATTCGGTCACCGCGATTTACGAGATCACGCCGAAGGGCAGCGGCGGCGAGAAGATCGATCCGCTGCGCTACGGCCAGGCGTCGGTGAACAATGGCGGCGTCGCCAACGCCGACGAATATGCCTTCGTGAAGATCCGCTACAAGCTGCCGAACGAGGATGCCTCGAAGCTGATCACCACGCCGGTGACATCAGCCAACGAAGTGGCTGATTTCAACCAGGCCAGCACCGACCAGCGGTTCTCGGTTGCCGTCGCGGCGTTCGGCCAGAAGCTGCGCGACGAGGATGCGACCGCGAAGTTCGGCTACGACAAGATCGTGGAGATTGCCACTGCCGCCCGGGGAGCAGACCCGTTTGGGTACCGCTCCGAGTTCCTCTCGCTTGTGCGCCTTGCCTCGGCGCTGGGCGGCAATCGGTAGTGGCGATGATGGCCGGTTTTCTTCAGATGGATCGTTCTGATAGGGGAAGCCGACCCACGGGCGGGTGAGGCGGGCCGGCAGGGGAAACCTTGCCGGCCTTTTTCAGCATTGTAATTCCGACATTGGTCGTGACGCCTCGACGAAAGTGCCGGGTAGCCGAAAGCGTCAGGCGCGGCTGCGCCGACGCTCGCGGCGGGCTTCGCTGGTCTCGGTGGCGTTGACCGTCGCCTGCTTGTTGCGCATCGGGCCGATGCGCTCGACGATTTTCTCGACGGTCGGGCGATCCGACTTGGTGTGTGCGTCGAGCGCCTTGCGCATGGCGGCCAGGTGGGCGAACGAGGTGCCGCAGCAGCCGCCGACGATCTTTGCGCCGGCATCGACGGCCAGCCTGACATAGTCGGCCATCAGTTCGGGCGTGCCGGAATAGTGGATTTCGGCGCCACGGAATTCCGGAATGCCACAATTGCCCTTGACGATCACCGTCGCCTCCGGCTTCGCCTCGGTCATGTCGAGCAGCGAAGCGAGGATGTCGGAGGCGCCGACACCGCAATTGGCGCCGACACCGAGCGGCGCCTGCGACAGTCCATCGGCGACGCCATGGATGTCCTTCGGCAACAGCCCCATCATGGTGCGGCCGGCGGTGTCGAAGGAGCCGGTATAGGTATAGGGCAGGCCGACGCGGATCGCGGCTTCGGCGGCGGCGCGGATTTCGTCCGGCGCCGACATTGTCTCGATCCAGGCGACTTCGGCGCCGCCGGCCTTCAGGCCCTCGATCTGTTCGGCAAAGGCCTCGACCGCCTCGTCATAGGTCATGGCGCCGAGCGGCACCAGCAACTCGCCGGTCGGGCCGACCGAGCCCGCCACGATGACCTTGCGGCCGGCTTTATCGGCGACAGCGCGGGCGATCTCGGCGGCGCGCTTGTTCAGCGCATGCACGCGGTCCTGCGCATGGTGCAGCTTCAGCCGGTGACGGGTGCCGCCGAAGGAGTTGGTGAGGATGATGTCGGCGCCGGCATCGACAAAGTTCTGGTGCAGGCTGGTGATGGTGTCCGCCGCGGTCTCGTTCAGCAACTCTGGAGCCTCGCCGGCCTCGAGCCCCATGGCGAACAGATTGGTGCCGGTGGCGCCATCGGCGAGCAGAACGCCCTTTTCGGCAAGCAGCGCGTCAATCGGGTTGGTCATTGGAAATACGCCTTCCGGGGAACTCTTTGTCGAGATAAGGATATAAAGAACTCTTTATATGGCGTCAATGTCGACGCAGGAAACAGGCCATCAAAATCGCATTTCCGCCAGCCTTTGTGTGAAGCTGGCCGCCTCATGCGCGTTGATGTCGGCGGCGCGGATCAGATTGTCGAAATGGCTGGTCAGCGTGCGGACCGGCTGGGTCGCATTCAGCACCAGATACATGTCGCCGACATAGATGGCGGCGCGATAGGGTCCGAAGATGGTGTAGGGGATCGAATAGCGCATCCGCCCATCATAGAGAAACAGGCGGAAAGTGGGATAGAGATCGTCGAGCAGCGTCGCCATGTGGAGAAGCTGCTGGTGGCGGTCGGCCTCCGGGAAACGGTCCCACACGCCTAGGCCCCGCGCAAAGATCTCCAGCGTGTGGCGCGGCATGCAGACCTCCATGTCGGTTTCCGGCCGCCGGTTGTAGTCGATACGGTACTGCGTCTCACCGGCCTGCGCCTCGCGGCTCTTGTTGGCGATGCCCGCCTCGTAGTCGACAAGCGCCTCGGTGCGCAGAAGATCGGGAATGCCGGCCGGCACGTAACGGATTTTCGTGCCTGCGGCCTCGGCATGCCACCTTGCCAGCAGCGTGCGGTCAAAGCCATCGGGCGCTTCTTCGATCTCCAGGCTCTCGCGGATTTCACCGGTGACGCCTTCGTCCTGGCTGAGGCCGAGCAGCCAGTCGAGCGATACCTTGAATTCGGCGGCGATGTTGAGCAGCGTTTCGGCGCGAGGAAGGCGTGTCGAGGCGCCGGACAGCAACTGCGAAAGCGCCGAACGGTCGATGCCCACCGCCGTCGCGAAGGCGGACTGGTTCAAGTCGGACCGTGTCAAGAGCATTTTCAGGCGCTCCCGAAAGATCGTCGACAGGTCGCGTTTGTCCATATCGTCATTCCGGCCATTGGGAGGAAAAAAATCCGCCGAAGCCACCGAAGCGGCACCTTAGGCGTAAATGAATCCTCCAGCTTGTTTACAAAATATAACATATGCGGCTGAAAATGCGCAATCGCAACATCTTGTGCGCTTTGTCGCGTTGCAGCGATTCAACGCTCCTGACACAATGCTGTCAGGAATCAAAAATGATTCCGGCGACTGGAAGGGCAGTGGTCGATCCATGACGAGCACGAATAACAGACGACGCAATGCACCGGCCATCGAATGGCCGACCGTGTTTCTGGCGTTTTTCTGTTACGGCACCTGGCTCGTCGCCGGCTCGCTCTTCTGGCCATCGTACCCGCTGTTGGCGCTCGCCGTTCTGGCGTTGGTCGCCGCACTGCAATCCTCGTTGGCTCACGAAGTCCTGCACGGCCATCCGACCCGCAATGCACAGCTCAACGAAGTTTTCGTCTTCCTGCCGATAGGCCTCGTCTGGCCGTTCCGCCGGTTCAAGACCATTCACCTGCACCACCATGCCGACGAACGGCTGACCGATCCGCTGGACGACCCCGAAAGCTACTACAAGGCGCTGTGGCACCATGACGAGTTGCCGCCGGCGATGAAATTTCTGCTGAAGATCAACAACACCATGGTCGGCCGCTTCGTGCTTGGCCCGTGGCTCTCCTGCATCGGCTTCTTCATCGACGATGCCAAGCAGATGCTTGCCGGCGACAAGGTGATCCGCAAGGCGTGGTTGCTGCACGCGATCGGCCTAGCCGTCGTGTTGCCGGTCGTGCAGTTCGGCTTCGGCATCCCGTTGTGGCTCTACATCCTGGTGCCGGTGTGGCTCGGCCAGTCGCTGATTTCGATCCGCACTTTCGCCGAGCACCAGTGGTCGGAGCATCCGGAAGGCCGCACGGTGATCGTCGAGCGTTCGCCGCTGTCCTTCCTGTTCCTCAACAACAATCTGCATTTCGTCCATCACAAGAGCCCGACGGTGGCCTGGTACCGGTTGCCGAAGCTGTTTGCCGACCGCCGTGACGAGTGGCTGCGGATGAACAATGGCTATGCCTATCCGAACTATTTCGCGCTGCTCAAGGCTTA
Source organism: Mesorhizobium sp. M6A.T.Ce.TU.016.01.1.1 (assembly GCF_003997065.1). Taxonomy (NCBI): domain Bacteria; kingdom Pseudomonadati; phylum Pseudomonadota; class Alphaproteobacteria; order Hyphomicrobiales; family Phyllobacteriaceae; genus Mesorhizobium; species Mesorhizobium sp. M6A.T.Ce.TU.016.01.1.1. The sequence goes on from NZ_RZTJ01000019.1 coordinate 64,323, forward strand.
TGCGTTCAAGGCTAAGGAGCCAATCGTCCACCCCGTGCTGCGGCGCGCGCCGGAACCAGGCCGGGCGTTCAAGCCGCGCGTCAGGGCGCGCAGCCTCAATGGCCTTGGCAGCGCGCCGGTGCCGGCCGAGCCGCCGAAAGAATGAATTTTGCGGCATCGCCGCGGCGATAGCCAGGTGCGCGTCAATGGTCTCGTCAGTTTCTCAGCGTAACGATCAAAGTCCCGGCATGAGCGATTTCGTTGCCGCCTTGCCGATGTATGACTGGCCCGAAATGCGGAGCGAGGTCGATGCCCAATGGGCACGGCTGCGTGATGCCTTTCGGCAAAATGGCATCGACGCGCCGCAGACGATCGCTCGCGTCAATGCCGATCTGCGGCCTGTCGAAGGCGGCATCCGCGACGCCGCCGGAAAGGTCATCGCGCCCGATCCGGCGACGCTGCCGCCGGACGAACTGGATTTTCACGGCCTCTGGCTGCATCCGGCGCTGCTGTTCGCGCAGACCTGCTGGGGGCCGATGGAACTCGGCCTGTCGACGCATGTCCAGGTGATCGGCCAGCCGAGCTACGACGCATACGAGGGCGGGCAGGGGGAACTCTATTCGAGCGCGCTCGTGATGCGGGCAGGTGAGGCGCCATCGGTTGGTTCACCGTCCGATGGCAGCCCTCTCATCCCGCTCGATGTCCTGCGTGGCAAGCACTTTACCTTCAACAGCCTCGATTCGATGTCCGGCTTCGTCGGGCTAACGCGCGACCTGGAAGCAATGGGCGAAAGCCTGGACATCTTTACGGCGCGCAGCGAAAGCGGCGGCCACCGCGCATCGATCGTCGCGATTGCCGAGGGCAGGGCCGATGTCGCGGCCATCGACTGCAGGAGCTGGGCGCTGGCGCAACGCTTCGAGCCAGCGGCGCAAGCGGTGAAGGTCGTTGGCTGGACGGGAAGGCGCAAAGGCCTGCCCTTCATCACCGCCAGATCGACGCCGGAAAAGATCGTCGCCGCGTTGCGCGAAGCTCTCGCGGCAGTTGGCTGAAATCCGATCCGGAAGCGATTATCTGCCGAGCAGTCGCTCATCCAGCGGGTAGCTTGAAAGCTGCTCGTTGCCGGTTTCGGTGATCAGGATCTGGTCCTCGATCTTGACGCCTTCGCGTCCGCCGAGCCGGCCGATGTAGCTCTCGACGCAAAGCACCATGCCTGACACAAGCACGCCGTCGGGCGTGTCGTCGGTCCAGTCGATCGCATGCGGCAGCGTCGGGTATTCGTCGGCCAGGCCGACGCCGTGATAGAGCACGCCGTAGCGCGTCGGGAAGCAATCACCAGGCGGCACCGCCGATCGCTCGACTAGGTCGCGGAACGAAGTGCCCGGCTGCATCAGGCCAATGTTGTGGGCGATCTGGTCGGCGGCGGTGCGAAACAGGTCGCCTTGCTCGGTGGACGGCTCGGTTTCGCCGCAGAGCCAGGTGCGCGACAGGTCGGCGCAGAAGCCGTAAGGGCCGATCAGATCGGTATCGAAAGCGACGAGATCGCCGGCTTCGATCATTCGCGAGGAGCATTCCTGGAACCACGGATTGGTGCGCGGGCCGGACGTCAAGAGCCGGGTCTCGACCCATTCGCCGCCACGCGCAATGTTGCCGCGGTGGAGTTCGGCCCATAATTCGTTCTCGGAAATTCCTGGCCGCAACGCTGTTTCCATCTCGCCCATCGCCGCCTCGCAAGCGACGATCGACCGGCGCATGGCCAGGATTTCGTCGGGCGATTTGATCAGGCGCGCATTTTCCATCAGCGCTTCTCCATTGCCGATGGAGATGCCGAGGCGGGCGAGTTCCTCGACGCCCTCAGGATTGATGTGATCGACGGCGATGCGGCTGATACCGCCGCCATGCTCCCTCACCAGATCGGCTATGCCGGCCGCCCAGCGGCGGGTCTTTTGCTCGGTCAGCTCGCCGCTATAGAGATACATCCACGACACAGCCGGCCGCACCTCGTCGACGACGCCGGAATGGTCGGAAAGGTGCTCGCAGGAAAAATAGTCGAACAGCACCACAGGGCCTTCGGTGGCGACGAAACAATGCCTTGTCGGATTGTGCGCGACCCAGAGCTGCATGTTGGTCGAGTCGGTCGCATAGCGGATGTTGATCGGATCGTAGAGCAGGGCTCCCGCATAGTCGCGGCGCTTCAGCTCGGCGCGGATGCGGTCGAGCCGGTACTGACGCATGGTGGGTAGGTCGGGAGCAGCAACGCCGGCGGCTTGCCACTCGGCTTCCGCCAGTGCGCCGTAGCCAAGCACATGCTGGTTGAGTTCAGCGGCCTTCTGCCGCGACTTCAGGCGCAACGCGTCGATAGAGCCCGCGTCGTCCGGCTCGAACGGCATGATCTTGCGGTGGCGACCGAACCGTCGCTCGACGCCTGGCTCGCTCACTTTCCTATCCTCCCGATCTCAATCGGCCGCAGGAGCATTGGCATTTCGCTTTTTCAACTTGACGACGGTCACAAGCCTGCCTTCGCTCGAACCCAAAAATTCGGGAACCCTGAGGCTGCGGCTTTCACTATCCAGGACGAAACCCGCCTGGTTGATGCGGTCCAGGATTTCCGGTTCCGGGCTGGGCCTGTCGAGCCAGATCAGAACGGCGGGTTCCTGCAGCAACGCGGCGAAACCCGGCACCTCTTCTCCGAGGACGACAAGGTCGGGATCGACGAGCCTGAGATTGCCCACCCAGTGCCAGTCCGACATGACCGTCTTGACTGCGCCATCCGCGGTCAGATCATGATACAGCGTCGGGTAGTCCAGACGGACGACGCGCCCCTGGCCCTTTCCGCCATAGACCTGATAGGCCCACGTCGCCGGCAAGATCAGTATGACCAGTGTGGCTGCAACGGTGATGGTGAGGTTTTGCGCCGTCCTGCCTTTGTCGCCGAGGGAGTCCATGCGGGCGGCGAAGGCGGCAGGCAGAAAAAGCAGGACCGGCAACAACCAGCGCGCCTTGAACGTGGTGGCGCCGCTGGCGATCACCAGGACAATGGTGATGCAGAGCCCGAAGCCGAGAATGCGCCACAATAGTTTTTCCGAATCTGGAAGCCGTAGGCGGAGCGTCGATGGACTGACCCGTCCCGCCAGCATCGCCACTGCGAAAATCACGACCGGCAAGATGGCAAAATTCATTACGGCATCGCCAAAGCCGATGATGCCTTTCAACGCGACGAGGAAAGCACCGTCGCCTTCATTGATGCCGAACTTATAGCTGCGCGCCAGCAATTCGCTCGGATGCGTGGCGGTCCAATATAATGTCGGCAGGCAGACCAGCAGCGCCACGGCCATGCTGATCATGATTTGCGGACGCAGGATGACCTGGCGGGTCTCGCGCAGCGATAAGGTCGCCGCCAGCATCGCGGCAATCAGGATGAAAAGATTGTATTTCGCCAGCACAGCCGTACCGATCGCCAGGCCGAACAAGGCATAGGTCAGCAGCGACTTGCGCTGCAGAAGCTCGACGAGCGCAAGCAGCAGCAGCCCCGAAAAACAAAAGGCGGCAACGGTATGCGATAAGGTGTGCTGCATTTCCCAGACCAGCTGAGGAAACAGCAACAGACCTAGAATGGAGGCAACTGCGGTGCGCTGGGAATAGCTGAGTTTGCGCACCGCGACGAAGACCGACGTCAAGGCCACGAAAATCAGGGAATACTTCAGTAGTTTAAGCGCGAAGATGTTGGTTCCGAAAACCGACGACGTCAACCAGCCGAGCCAGGAGTAAAGCGGCGGCTGCGAGCCGCCATAGCCGGCCCACAAAAACCGCATATACATCAGCTGTTCGGAGTCATCGACACCGACCCCGGTTCCCGCCCACAGGCTCGCCAGCGACAGCACGACGACCTGTGTGCAGCAATAAAGCGCGACCAACACGATCGCCGCGGGGAAAGGGCCGATCCTGCCCTCGGCAAGCCATTCGGCCCATTTCATCGAATACTTCAAGGAGTTCTCATCGCCCGTGCCGGTTGCACCGGCTGCGCTAGCATGAGACCGGGTCTTGCACAACGTTGTAGCAGCCTTGGGATGGGCGGCGGCCTTGGGCAGCAACCCTGACCGCCTATGCCCGCATCTTCTCGCCACTCGGATCGAAAGGCGGCTCGACATTGATGCGGGCCGGCCGCCGGTGTCCGAGGATTTCAATCTCGAACAGTCCGGCGCTCTCGTTCTCGGCCAAGGCGGCCGGCACATAGCCCTGCGCCATCGATTTCTGGACGTAATGCGCATAGCCGCCGGAGGTGATCCAGCCGACCACGCGCCAGTCGCCGTCGACGATGCCGCGCACGGCCGAGGCGCCTTCCGCGGCCCTGGAGCCGCGCACTTCCTTGCCTGATATATCGAAGCGTGGCGCGCCATAGCCATGCAGCTTTTCCACCGTGCCAAAATCCTTGCCGCCGACCTTGGCCCAGATCGGCTCGTCGCCCATCACGTCAGCATCCGCGGCATCTACGATGAAGGAGACACGGCGCAGTTTCGGCCCTTCTGTCTGTTCCTTTGCCGCCGCTTCGCGCCCGATGAAGTCGTTCTTCTCGAGCTTGATGAAACGATCCATTGCCCCTTCGAACGGCCCGTAGATCGGGCGCAGCTCGCGGAACCACGTCGGAAAATTCTTTTCCAGGCGCATCGAGAGCAAGGCGCGCATGCCGAAATCGACAAGACCAAACTCTTCGCCGGCATCCTTGATCGCCTTGTAGACCAGGCGCTGGTAGGCCGGCGCCATCCAGATCTCGTAGCCGAGATCGCCGGAATAGGTGATGCGATTGACCATGCAGGGCGCGCCGCCGACCGCCATCTCGCGGAAATCCATGAAGCGGAAAGCCTTGGTCGAGACATCCACGTCAACAAGCTTCTGCAGCAGATCGCGCGATCTCGGCCCGGCGATCGAGAGGCCGACAAGCGTCTGGTCGAAGCGGTGGATGCGGACGCTACCATCCCTCGGCAGGTGCTTCTCGAACCAGCGCATATGATATTTCTGCGCCGCCGACGAACTCCAGATCATGAAGCGCTCTTCACCAGCCTTGGCGATGGTGAAGTCGCCGATCAGCCTGCCGAACTCGTTCAGCATCGGGGTCAGCACGATGCGGCCGATCTTCGGCATGCGGTTGGTCATCAGCCGGTTGAGGAAATCTTCCGATCCCGGCCCGGACACTTCGTATTTGGCGAAGTTGGCGATCTCGGTGACGCCGACCCTTTCGCGGGTCGCACGCACTTCCTCGCCGATCGGCCCGAAATCGTTGGAACGGTGGAACGAAACGATATCCTTCGGCTCCGTGCCTTTCGGCGCGAACCAGAGTGGCGTTTCGAGGCCCCACGAATCGCCCATGACGGCGTTGTTGGCCAGCATCGTGTCGTAAAGTGGCGTCGTCTGCGCCGGTCTGGCGGCCGGCAATTCCTCGTTGGGAAAGCGGATGGAAAAGCGGCGCGAATAGTTTTCGCGCACCTTGGCATTGGTGTAGCGCAGGCTCGCCCATTCGCCGAAGCGAGCGACGTCCATGCCCCAGACGTCGAAGCCGGGGTCGCCATTGACCATCCAGTTCGACAGCGCCAGCCCGACGCCGCCGCCCTGCGAGAAACCGGCCATGACGGCGCAGGCGCACCAGAAGTTGGTCAGGCCCTGCACCGGGCCGACCAGCGGGTTGCCGTCCAGCGCGAAGGTGAAGGGGCCATTGATGATCTGCTTGATGCCGGCCTTCTCGATGCCGGGGAAATGCTTGAAGCCGATTTCGAGCGACGGCGCGATGCGGTCGATGTCGGGCTGCAGCAGCTCGTGGCCGAAATCCCATGGCGTGTTGACCGGCGACCACGGCTTGCAGGCCTTTTCATAGGTGCCGAGCAGGATGCCGTTGCGTTCCTGGCGGGTGTAGATCTCGCCCTTGAAGTCCATCACGCCGATCATCTCGCGGCCGGTCGACTTGTTGAATTCCTCGACCTCCGGCATCGGCTCGGTCAAAAGGTACATATGCTCCATGGCCAGCAGCGGCAGCTCGACACCGACCATGCGGCCGATCTCGCGCGCCCACAGGCCGCCGCAATTGACGACATGCTCGGCCTTGACCGTGCCTTGCTCGGTGACGACGTTCCAGGTGCCGTCGACTTCCTGCGTCAGCTCGACGACCCGGTTGCGCAGCACGATCTCAGCGCCGAGCTTCCTGGCCGCCTTGGCATAGGCGTGGGTGGTTCCGGAAGGATCGAGATGGCCTTCGACCGGATCCCACATGGCGCCGACGAAATTCGTCTCGTCCATCAGCGGGAACATCGCCTTGGCCTCCGACGGCGTGATCAGCTCGGTGTCCATTCCGAGATAGCGGCCCTTGGCGTGGGCAAGGCGCAAAAAGTCCATGCGCTCGGGGGTGTCGGCCATCATCACGCCGCCGGTCAGGTGCAACGAGCAGGACTGGCCGGAAAGCTCTTCGATCTCCCTGTAGAGCTGCACCGTATAGGCCTGCAGCTTGGCGACGTTGGGATCGCCATTGAGCGTATGGAAGCCGCCCGCTGCGTGCCAGGACGAGCCGGAGGTGAGCTCCGAACGCTCGATCAGCATGATGTCGGTCCAGCCGGCCTTGGCCAGATGATAGAGCACCGAGCAGCCGACGACGCCGCCGCCGATGACAACCGCTTTTGCATGAGATTTCATGAAGATAGTTCCGTTTTTGAAGAGATTGAATCGAGTGAGCGGGGCGTGAAAACAAGGCGGAGGTCGGATACAGCGATGTCTTCGGCCAGCCTGCCATCAAGCGCGGCAAGGATGGTTTCACAGACGGAAGTACGATGTTTCAGGACGTCATGGTTCCAAACACGCAGGATCGAATAGCCTTGGGCGCGCATGAAATCGTCACGGCGGCGGTCATATGAACTGCCGGCATGTTGGTGTCCATCGACTTCAACGACAAGCCATTTTTCGCGGCAAGCAAAGTCTGCAAAAAAGGGGCCGATGGAGAACTGACGCGTAAAGTGGTAGCCGCCAAGCTTGCGCGCCTTTAGTTCAAGCCAAAGCAGTGCTTCCGCCTGATTGCCCGCTTGCCGAAGGCTACGCGCTCGCTTCGTTGTCCCTGTTTTGCGGCGACTGCGCGTTTCATGAACGGCTTCCCCCACTCCGTCGCCGCTTCGCGGCGCCACCTCTCCCCCCTCCGGAGGGAGAGGAAGGGTGCCAGCCGGAATCGCTTCGCGCCCTTCCTCTCCCCCGTCGATCGGGGGAGAGGTGTCGAGCGTAGCTCGACGGAGTGGGGATCGACCGTTCATCAAATCCATACAAATGATCAGTTCATCAACGACACAATCATCAAAAATCGGTCGGCGCGCCGCCTTCGGACCGGCGTTTCTCGACGAAGGCGTTGAGTTCCTCTCGGATAGCCGGATCCATATACGGCTCTTCATAAGAGGCCAGCCGCTCCTTCCAGACCCGATTGGCTTTTTCGATAGCCGTCGGCGATCCGGCTTCCGCCCAGGTCTCGAAATTGCGCCAGTCGGAGATGATAGGCGAATAGAAGGCGGTCTTGTAGCGGTCCTGGGTGTGCTGGGTGCCGAAGAAATGGCCGCCCGGACCGACGGACTGGATAGCGTCGAAGCCGAGAGCCTCCTCGGAGAGGTCGAGCGGGGTCAGGAATTCCGCCATCATCTGCAGCAGATCGATGTCCAGAATGGTCTTCTCGTAGGAGCAGCGCAGGCCGCCTTCCAGCCAGCCGGCCGCATGCATAATCAGATTGCCGCCGCCCTGGATGGCGCCCCATAGCGAAAACACGCTCTCATAGGCGGCCTGCGCGTCGACCGTGTTGGCGGCGCAGGTGTTGGAGGTGCGGTAGGGGATGTTGTAGCGGCGGGCGAGCTGGCCGCCGACCAATTGCGCCTTCATGTATTCCGGCGTGCCGAAGGCCGGCGCGCCGGACTTCATGTCGACATTCGAGGTGAAGCCGCCATAGCCGACGGGCGCGCCTTTGCGCACCATCTGGGCGAATGCAATGCCGGACAGCGCTTCGGCATTCTGCTGCACCAGCGCGCCGGCTATCGTCACCGGCGCCATGGCGCCCGACAGGGTGAACGGCGTCACGATGACGACCTGGCCCTTGCTCGACATCTGGATAATGCCTTCCATCATCGGCACATCGAGCTTGAGCGGCGAATTGGTGTTGATGATGGTGAACACCGACGGCTCTTCGAGCAGTTGCTCGTGGCTGATGCCGCGCGCGATCCTGGTGATCTCGATGCCGTCGACATTGCGCTCCTTGCCGAGCGAATAGATGTGGAACACCTTGTCGGTGAGCACGCTCAGATCGCGGATGCATTCGAGGTGCCGGACGGACGGATGGATGTCGATCGGCTCGACCGGATAACCGCCTGTGCAGTTCAGGATGTTGTGCATCTGCGCGAGCTTGAGGAAGTTGCGGTAGTCCTGCTGGTTGCCCGGCCGGCGGCCGCGGTCGACGTCGGAACAATTGGGCGCCGACGCCATCATCGAGATGATCAGATTGTCGCCGCCGAAGCGGACATTGTGCGCCGGATTGCGGGCGTGGATGGTGAACTCCGACGGACAATGCGAAACCAGTTCGAGGATCATGTCGCTGTCGAAGCGCACTCGCTCGCTGCCTTCGCGGACATCCGCGCCATGTGCCTTCATGATGCGCCTTGCTTCGTCGTGCAGCACGTCGACGCCGATTTCCCGCAGCACGCGCAACGAGGCGAGGTGGATCGATTCCAACTCGTCGTCCGAGACCAGCTTCGTCGGCGTCAGCGGGATTTTCAGCTGACGGAAAGGCGGCTGCTCGAACGCCGCCGCTGCGCCGGCACGTTTGCCCGCGCGGCCGCCGCGACGGGCGCGATCGTTTGCCAATGCCGGTTCGGCGGGATGAAGGGCGGCGGTCATGACAAGCCTCGTACGCTGCGACAGTGCGGCGGCATAATGGACCGCCGGCTGTCCCGCCATTGCGGAGGCGGCGACCACTAGGACGAGGGAAGCGACATGTCGGAAGGGCAGCTGACCGATCGTTGGGCACACGCACGGAGCGGATGACGTGGCGCAGCAGATTTGCCCGGGCGGCCCTTCCTTTTCCCAAACCGAACCGCTAGCCGGGTAGCTTGCCGACCCCCCGAGGGTGGGCGATTCACAGGGATGGCGGATGGTCGCGACCGGTTCGAGCGATGGCGAGGCGGCAACGCAGTGGGCAGCGCTTGCCGGCGTCACTGCCGCTTTGGCCATGTTCGGCGCCGCGCAGGGGCTTAGCTATCCGCTGTTTACGCTGTTGATGCAGCGGCAAGGCATGTCTCCGGCGCTGATCGGTCTTTCCGCGGCGATGATGCCGGTTGGCCTCATCCTGTCGGCTGCGTTCGTGCCGGCGGCCGTCCGCCTGGTCGGCGCGCGCAACCTCGCCGTCGGCTGTTCGCTGGCCGGCGCGCTCTGCTTCCTGACGATCGGCTATCTGCAGGATTGGGTGGCGTGGTTCATCATCCGCTTTCTCGTCGGCGTGGTCATCAATCCGCTCTATGTGCTTGGTGAGGTGTGGGCGCTGTCGCTGGCGCCGCCGACGCGCCGCGGCCGGGTGATGGGGGTGTTCAATACGCTGCTGGGCGCCGGCTACGCGGCGGGGCCGCTGATCCTGATCACGGTCGGCACATCGGGATGGCCTCCCTTCGTCGCGGCGATATCAGGCTTTGCGCTCTGTGCGCTGATCCTGCGCGCCGTCTCGTCCAAATTGACCGGTTTCGAGGATGACGGCCAGGTCTCGGGCGGCATCGTAGGCTTCGCCAAGCTGGCGCCGGCGCTGCTGCTGGCGGTCCTGGTTGCGGCCGCGGTCCAGCAGAGCACCTATGCGCTGATGCCAGTCTTCGGCACCGGCTACGGCTTGCCGGAAGCGACGCTGGCGGCTCTGGTGACGGCGCTGTCGGCCGGCAATATCCTGCTGCAGATTCCGCTTGGGCTGATGGCCGAGCGCTTCGGCGGCCGGGCGATGATCGTCTTTTGCGCGCTGGCGACGGCCGCTTGCGCGCTCTCGCTGCCGCTCCTGATCACGACGCCGTTGGTCTGGCCCGTGCTGGTGGTGATGGGCGCAGTCGGCTACGGCGTCTATACAATGGCGCTGGTCGAGCTAGGCAGCCGGTTCAAGGGAACCGCACTCGTCGCCGGCAATGCAGCCTTCGCGCTGATGTGGGGCGCTGGCGGCATTGTCGGCCCGCCCGGCGCCGGCGCGCTGATGCAGGGGATCGGTCCGCTCGGCCTGCCGGCGGTGATCGCCGGCCTCGATGCGCTGCTGATCGCGTTCGCGCTCTACAGGTCGTCCGGACGCCGGAACCGTTGAGCCGGCGATCCGTTGGCGCAAATGGTTTTTGCTGGCCGGCCCTTTCTTTCGCGGAACCGGACCGGTAGCTGGGTGACTCGCCGAGCAGATCTCCAATGCAGGGATGGCAGAATGATTGCGACCGGCGCCAGCGGCAACGAAACGGGAATGCAGTGGGCGGCGCTCACCGGGGTGATCGCGACCGTCTCGGTGTTCGCCATCGCGCAGGGGCTCTCCTATCCGCTGCTGAGCTTCATCCTGCAGCGACAAGGCATCTCGCCGGCCATGATCGGGCTGTCTGCGGCGATGACGCCGGTCGGCTTCATCGTCTCGTCGCCGCTCATCCCAGCGCTGGCGCGCCGGTTCGGGGCAGGGCGCACGGCGCTCACCTGCGCTGCACTTTCCGCGATCATGCTGGCGCTGATCGGCTGGACGCAAAATGTCTATTTATGGTTTCCGCTGCGCTTTCTGATCGGCGTGGTAACCAATCCGCTCTACGTGCTGAGCGAGATCTGGGTGATCGCACTGGCGCCGCCGGCGCGCCGCGGTCGCGTGATGGGGATCTATTCCACAGTCATTTCGGCAGGTTTCGCGGCCGGCCCGCTGTGCCTGCTTGCCGTCGGCACCGAAGGATGGCCGCCGTTTCTCGTCGGCATCGCCGCATTCGTTTTTTGCGGCGCCTGCCTGGCGCTGGTGCTGCGACGGCTTCCGAAGGTCGATGAGGCCGGGCACCGGGTTTCGGTGATGGGGTTCATGCCGATGGCATGGCTGCTGCTGTCGGCGGTCGTCGTCGCCGCCGGCTTTGAGCAGGCGGTGCTGGCGCTGCTGCCGGTCTACGGGACCTATTACGGCATCGCCGAAGCCCGCATGTCGGCGCTGCTGTCGGTGATGATCGCCGGCAACATCGCCATGCAGGTGCCGCTCGGCCTGCTGGCGGAACGGCTGACGGCGCGTCTGGTGCGGTTTATCTGCGTGTCACTGACCGTGCTCGGATGCGTGCTGTTGCCGGTTCTCATCGAGACGCGGCTGATCTGGCCATGCGTCTTTATCTGGGGCGCGGTTTCCTACGGCATCTATACGATGTCGATCATCGAGCTCGGCGAGCGCTTCACCGGCTCGGCGCTGGTCGCCGGCAACGCCGCCTTCTCGCTGATGTGGGGCGTCGGCGGTATCGCCATGCCGCCGCTGGCGGGAGGTGCCATGGATATTCTTGGTGCGGACGGCCTGCCGATCACGCTTGGCGCCATGTGCCTGGCGCTGGCGGTTACAACGGTCATTCGAAGGCGGATAGTGTGACTTCGAAAAGCAGCGGGCGTCTTGAATATCGGAGCCGCTATGTCGATGTTGGCGAGGCCCGACGTCTGATTCAACCGGAGACCACATGACCAAATCAGCCACAAGCAGGCAGCTAAATTCGGCGACCGAGGATCCCTTTCTCTGGCTGGAGGACAGGACAGGCAAGGAAGCACTCGACTGGGTCCACCGTCAGAACGCGGTTACAACAGGTGAATTGCAGGGCGATCCGTCCTATCAGGCCGCCTTCCAGACCGCGCTGGACCTGATGACGGCCGAAGACAACATTGCGGTCGGGGCCGCGCTCAATGGCCACGTCTATAATTTCTGGCAGGACAAGACCAACGTGCTCGGCCTGTGGCGGCGCACGACGGTCGCTTCCTACAAGACCGAGAAGCCGGATTGGGAGACGATCATCGACTTCGATAGTCTGTCCGCCAAGGAGGGCGTGAAATGGGTGTTCAGCGGCGCCAGCCGGCTTTACCCCGACTTCAGCCGCTGCCTGCTCAGCCTGTCGCCGGATGGTGGCGACGCCAGTGAGATGCGTGAATTCGACATCGACACCAAGTCTTTTGTCGAGGGCGGTTTTCGCGCGCCCGCCTCGAAGTCGGGCTTCAGCTGGCTGGACAAGGACACGGTCATCGTTTCGGCTGCCTTCGAGGAGGACGAAAAAACCCAGTCCGGTTATCCACGCGTGGTCAAGCTTTGGCAGCGCGGCACCAAGCTGGAGGATGCGACGCCGATCTTCGAGGCGCAGAAGCAGGATCTCGCCGCCGGCGGTTCCCTCGAGTTCGACGGCGACAAGCGGCATCTGTTCCTGACCCGGACGCTCGACTTCTTTGCCTCGCACAGTTTTCTGCGTCTGCCTTCCGGCGAGAACAGGCGCTTCCCGCTGCCGGACGACGTCACCGACACGGCGCTGTTCCGGGATCAGTTCGTCTTCGGGGTGCGCAGCCCGTGGACGGCGCCGGATGGCACGTTGTGCCAGCCTGACGGCCTTTATTCGCTGGATTTCGCCCGCTGGATCGAAACCGATGCGTTGGGACCCATCGATACCGTGCTCGAGCCGGCGCATAGGGTTTCGATCGCCGGCATCGCCCGCACGCAGGACCGGTTGTTCATCAACCTAATGGATAATGTGCGCGGCAAGGTCGTCGTCTGCGAGCGTGATGACGGCGGCTGGTCGCTGAAGCCTGTCGCGTTGCCGGAGAATGGCAATGTCGGCATCGCCCATGCTGAACATTTCGGCTCCAGCGTCTCCTTCTCCTTCACCGATTTCCTGACGCCGAGCTCGATCATCTGGTCGGACGACGATGCTGCGACGCTGACAACAGTGAAATCGCAGCCGGCGCGTTTCGATGCTTCGTCCCTTGTGTCGGAACAGTTCGAGGCACGCTCGAAAGACGGCACCATGATCCCTTACTTCGTCGTCAGGCAACGCGACCAGGACGGTCCGGTGCCGACATTGCTTTATGGCTATGGCGGCTTTGAAGTGCCGCTGCTGCCCGGCTATGCTGGCGTGCGCGGCAGGCTGTGGCTGGAAAAGGGCAATGCCTATGTGCAGGCCAATATCCGCGGCGGCGGCGAGTTCGGTCCGAACTGGCACCAGGCCGCGCTCAAGGCCAATCGCCAGAAGGCCTTCGACGATTTCGCCGCGGTCGCGCAAGACATCGTGAAACGCGGCATCGCCACGCCGGCCATGCTCGGCATCCAAGGCGGCTCGAATGGCGGCCTGCTGGCCGGCGTTTCGCTGACCCAGCATCCCGAGCTTTTCGGTGCGGTGATCATCGACGTGCCGCTGCTCGACATGCTGCGCTACACAGAGCTGCCGCCTGGCGCCTCCTGGATGGCCGAGTATGGCGATCCGGCGAAGCCGGAAGACGCCGCGTGGCTGGCCGCTTACTCACCCTATCAGCATGTGAAGACCGACGCTGCCTATCCGCCGGTGCTGCTGACGACATCGACCGCCGACGACCGCGTCCATCCCGGCCACGCGCGCAAGATGGCCGGGCGGCTGCAGGCTGCCGGCCATGCGAAGACGCTGTTCTTCGAGGAGACCGAGGGCGGCCATGGCGGGCGCGGTGATCGCCGGCCGCAAGCGGCACAGGCCGCAATGAAGTATGTCTTCCTGCAACGGGCGCTGACCGGTGTCGCTTGAACGGAACGGCTTGAACTGATCGCATCAGGCGACATAAGGTGCTGCATGGCTCGGATGGGGACATGTTGCGCGTTTGGGGTGGCGGTGACGCCGTCGCCGCGCACGCTTCGCGCCGAGCTTTTGCGGCTTTGCGCTCGCATCGGCTATTCGCCACCCGCGCTCCTCTGACGAATCCGCCCCGGCTGCAAAACGCCGGATTGGTTCAAGAGGAAAGATCAGACATGACTTATCAAAATTATTCGCTGAAGCAGCTTCAGCAGATCGATGCTGCTCATCACCTTCATCCGTTCACCGACCATAAGGAGATGCGTGAGGCCGGCTCACGCATCATCACCCACGCCAATGGTCCGTTCATCTACGATTCCGAAGGTATGGAAATCCTCGACGGCATGGCCGGGCTATGGTGTGTCAATGTCGGTTACGGACGCGACGAGTTGGCCGACGCGGCTTACGCCCAGATGAAGGAACTGCCCTACTACAACTCCTTCTTCAAATGCTCGACACCGACCCCGGTGCTGCTGGCCAAAAAGCTGGCGGAACTGGCGCCGAAGCACGTCAACCAGGTGATCTACGGCTCGTCTGGTTCGGAGGCCAACGACACGGCGCTGCGCCTTGTCCGCCACTATTGGGCACTGGAAGGCAAGCCGGAGAAGAACCGCATCATCTCGCGCAAGACCGCCTATCACGGCTCGACCATCGCCGGCGCCTCGCTGGGCGGCATGGAGCCGATGCACAAGCAGCTCAACGGCGCGGTTCCCAACATCGTCCATGTGATGATGCCCTATGCCTACGAGCTGGCTCTGCCCGGCGAAAGCGACCATGATTTCGGTCTGCGCGCGGCCAAGGCCGTCGAGGACGCCATCCTCGAAGCCGGCGCCGACAAGGTCGCCGCCTTCATCGGCGAGCCGGTGATGGGGGCAGGCGGCGTGAAGATACCGCCGATGAGCTATTGGCCGGAAGTGCAGCGCATCTGCCGCAAATACGATGTCCTGCTGATGCTGGACGAGGTCATCACCGGATATGGCCGCACCGGCGAGTGGTTCGCGGCTCAGACCTTCGGCATAGAGCCCGATACCATCACCACCGCCAAGGCGCTGACCTCCGGTTATCAGCCGCTGTCGGCGCTGCTGGTCGGTGACCGCATCGCCGCGACGCTGGTCGAGAAGGGCGGGGAGTTCAATCACGGCTATACTTATGCCGGCCACCCCGTGGCCTGCGCCGTGGCGCTGAAGAACCTCGAGATCATCGAGCGGGAAGGTTTGGTCGATCGGGTCAAGAACGACACCGGACCCTATTTCGCCAAGGCGCTGCAGGAGCACATCGGCGGTCACGATCTGGTCGGCGAGGTGCGCTCGATCGGGCTGATGGGGGCGATCGAGATCGTCAGGGACAAGGCGACCAAGGAGCGCTTCCTGCCGGCCGGGAGTGCGGCCGTGCTTGTCCGCGATCACGCAATTGCCCAAGGCATGATGCTGCGCGCCACCGGCGACACGATGATCCTGTCGCCGCCGCTGATCTGGACGCGCGAGACAATCGACATGGCTTGCGGCCGCATCGCCAAGGCGCTTGATCTGGCCCAAGCGGATTTGCGCAAGCGGTAGGGTAAAACGATCGCCGGGCGTCCTGCAGCCAGACGCCCGGCGTTTGAATACTGCCGAAGATCTTGCCAGGCGAGGATCGGCCGTGAGGTCGGCAATCAGGTCTCCTACACCCTGAGCACGAACCCCAAGAAGGTCAGCTTCCAGAAGCATTCGATGGGTCATCGACCGCAACATCAATCTGATGCGCGCCATGTCGGTCCTGCCCCAAGGCCGACGGGCTGTCCTGCGAGTATCAACCGGAGGAGCCGCTCACCAAGGGTCGCTACGAGGAATGCGGCCGCGACGCGCCGTATTTACCTTAACGTGCGAGAAGTAGAGAGACATCGACACGAGGCGCGAAAAAGCAACGCCAATACAGCTGATTGGTTACGACGTAGGTATTCTCGCAGATATGGTATTGGCCGTCCGGGGATTCCTGTACACGGTCCCGTGGGATGGTGAAATTGTGCGGCAAATAAGTGTAACCACCGTCTATCCTGGACCGCACCGAAGACCGAGGTATGGCGCGGCAATCAGAACCACCGCAACACCTGAATTTCGTCTGTGGATCAATCTTGTCTTCGTACCAATCATGGGCGTTAGCGGCCGTTGCGGCGGCGATACACATTGCCGTGAAGATGAACCTTCGCATGGCATTCCCTCAGGGATTTGGCAGGCGCTGCTCGTTCGAACGTCCTTTTATATTAGCGTTCCGTTAAAAACGCCATTAGCCTCCGACTGACTAACGCAGCTCCAGCAAGCGACGCTCGCAAGGTGTGCGGACCGTCCTAACGATCTGCTCTGTATCCTTGTTTCTATCGCCCGGTTGCTCTGTGACAGATAGGCGCTTTATGATGGCTGCTTGAAGCGCCGATTGGGCCCGTTGTCGGAGCGGCTCATTGTGCGGGAGGGACGCTATGGCCCGGCAGGAGCAATGGCAGCTGGAAGGTAGCGCCGCGGAACTCTACGAGCGCTACCTGGTTCCGGCAATCACAGCCCTGTGGGCTGCCGACCTGGTGGATCGTGCTGCGCCTCGATCTGGTGAGCGGGTTCTGGACGTAGCTTGCGGCACAGGCGTGGTGGCACGCTCGGCGGCCGAGCGTATGGGAAGTGGGCAGGTCGTCGGCCTCGACATCAACACGGGCATGCTTGCCGTTGCTCGATCGCTCCCTAGCGGCGCTGGACCGCGTATTGACTGGCACGAGGGAAGCGCGCTCGAAATGCCGTTCCCTGACTCCACCTTCGATCTGGTTCTTTGCCAGCTCGGACTGCAGTTTTTTCCGGACCGATCGAGTGCGCTGCGTGAGATGTTCCGGGTTCTGCTGCCTGACGGCCGGCTGGCCTTAAGCGTTTTCAGCGCTATTGAGCATACTCCTGCGGCAAAGGCGCTGGCGGATGCCCTGGATCGGCATCTCGGTCCAGGCGCTTCGGCGACGAAACGGTCCGAGCATTCACTCGCCGACGCGGACGAGCTTTACCGATTGGTGACCGGGGCGGGATTTCGTCAGGTGACCATCCACACGACGACACAGAACATCCGATTCCCCTCGTCAAAGGAATATGTGCGACTACAGCTGGCAGCGACTCCGCAGGCTGGGCTGGTCAGCGGAATGGATGCCGGACAACGGGACGTAGTCATCGCAGCGATCATGGGGGATGTAAGTTCCTCGCTGGCAATCTATTCAACTGGAGGGGAGCTGACATTCCCCCAAGAGGCTCACGTCGTGCTCGCACGCAAATAGTGCAGCTGACGCGGTGGTCGTCGACGTAGGTCAGGACCGCCGCCACCAGGCCGACGATCATCTGCCATCGGGGCCGGCGATGCGCCCGAAGTTGTCGGCCAAGCCGCCATCGCCAAGCCATCGAGCAGACGTCGGACTTAGTTCGCAGTGCGCGCGGCGCGGGCTGCTTTCTTGCTGCCCTTGACCCAGGCCCGCCCGGCGGACTTCACTTTTTGTCTCGGGCAGCGCCGCTTTGCTCAATGTCGTGCTGCGTTTCGGTAGGCGCGCCGGCGCCCGAGAAATCGCACAAGCAAGTTCCGTCTGCTCTTACGCTGGACAAGATCGACGTCGCTGACAAGCTTTGCGCCGCCCTCGCGCCGCTCCAATGTGATCTTGCGGCTATGGAAGGCTTCCAACTCGGCGCGATGCGCTACGCTTATGATGGTGACCTTCGGCAATTCGTGAATGATCATCTCCATCATCTTGTCCTGACTCTTTTCATCGAGTGCTGACGTTGCTTCATCCAGCACGATGATATCGGGGCTGTGCAGCAGAAGACGTGCGAAGGCGAGCCGCTGCTTTTCGCCACCCGACAAGGTCTGGTCCCATGGCGCGTCGTCCTCGATCTTGTCGTTCAGATAATCGAGTCCGACCTTGTTGAGGGCAGCCTTGATCTTACCCAGCGTCCAGCGATCGGCGGCGCCTGGATAGGCGACTGCGCGGCGAAGCGTCCCGGTAGGTACGTAAGGCCTTTGCGGCAGCATGAACAGCCGTCTGTCGGCGCGGATGTTGACGCTGCCGCCACCCCACGGCCACAGACCTGCGATGGCCCGCACCAACGTACTCTTGCCTGAGCCGGATTCGCCGGAAACGAGCACCCGCTCGCCTGGTTCGATCACGACCCTAGTTTCCTTGACCACGGCGGTGCCGTCGTCGAGCGACACGGACAGATTGTTCAGGCTGAGCATCGCATCGCCTGCAGTTTCGCCGCGCTTTATGCGTCCCAGTGTGTTGCTCTGTTCCGCGCGCTCGAGTCCGTCGAGTGACATCATCAGTGAGGCGATGCGCCGTGCGCAGGCGTTCCAATCGGCGAGACGGGGGTAGTTGTCGACCAGCCATCCGAACGCGCCCTGCACGATGGCAAAGGCAGAGGCAGCCTGCATTACCTGTCCAAGTGTCATGCTGCCTTCGAGAAACTTTGGAGCGCAAAGCAAAACGGGCACGACAGGCGCAAACAAACTTGCCCCCTGCGACACCAGCGCTGTGCGCATGTGCTGGCCTGTAAGAAGCGCCCATTGCTTGAGCACATGGGCGAACGTCTTGTCGATGCCGCTACGCTCCTCCTCCTCGCCACCGAGCAATGCTATACTCTCGCCGTTTTCCCGCACCCGCGTCAGCGTGTAGCGGAATTCGGCTTCCGCCTGATTTTTTTCCTCGGAGAGGCGGACGAAGTGGCGGCCAATGACCGCCATCGAGGTGGATGTGATCGCGGCATAGGTTACCGCGGTGATGACGAGAAAGCCGGGAATGGTCACGGTCGAACCTGCGATCGTCAGGGTCAAGGCCCCACCGATCGTCCAGAGCACCACGATGAAGGTCGAGGCCGACAGAAACGCGTTGATGACGCCGGCGATGAAATCGACCGGAGATTCGGTGGCAATCCGCAAATCCTCGGTGATGCGGGCTTCGGGATTCTGGTGATCGCCGCCGACGAGGTTCAACTGAAAGTAGCGGCCGCTTGCAAGCCAACGCGCGATGACCGCGGTGGCGAGCCAGGAACGCCAGCGGCGCTGAATCGTCATACGAAGGAAGACTTGCGCAACGACAAGGCTGCCGCTTCCGAGCACGAGCGGCACGAAAACGGCGCTCAGGATATAAACGGTGCGGGCATTGCGTTGCTCAAGGGCGTCGAAAATTGCGCGGTTCCAGACATTGATCCCATACTGGAAGCCGACATTGATGATGATCAGGACCAAGAGCCCGATCGTGAACGGCCATGCGAGCCTATCGCCTCCGCGGCCCCAATAACCGCGCGCGCTGATCCAGAAACGCCTCAGCAAGTATCTCTTGCGTGCCTGCTCGGCCTCCTCAGGAGTGAGCTCTGGATCGGGTTCGATGAAGTCCGGCGGCGGGGCCGCGCCGGCGACCTCAGACGCGACTTCGACAGTCGATTGCTTCTCCTGGCGCGACTTCTCGGCATCGCGCGATTTGGAGATCGATTTCGGCTTGAATTTAGCCTCGGACATACCGGCGATAACGGCTTAAAAATGAGAAGGTTTCATGATGTTCGATCCAATGAGCTTCAGGAGCTAGGTCATCTCAGATCGTGCTCACGGCGGCGGGGGGATTCGATCGCGAGGCCATGGAACGAACATGACGAGCGACCGGAACCCTCGCGCTCCACCTGTGGGTCGACGTAGCTCAGGATCGCCGCCACCAGGCCGACGATCATCTGGAGGCGCGCCGGGGCGATCGTGTCACTGTCCTTGAAGAATACGAAATGCAAAAACCGCGCTCCATCGGGAACGCGGCTTTGCCAGATACGCATGGCGCTTCGCTAACGGAACACTTGCGAAACTTACGGGCTCCGGTACGCGAGACCTGATCCGGAGCGCCGGGCGGATGCGATATGCCGCCTCGCATTCCGTTTTACAGGCACATCGTTACCGGGGGGTTATCGAGAGTTTAAGCAAATCTAAATTTGCGATGTTTCTTTTGCCGGGAAATCGAAAAGCCTCGTCGAGTTCGAGGCTTACGCCGGGGTACCGCGCAAAAAGTTTATGATGCCGGAAAAATCGGCACCGGCGTGTCCTTGGGCGTTGAACAGCGCATAAAGCTGGGCGGCTCCGGCGCCGAGCGGCGTCACCGCGCCGGCACTTTGCGCGGCTTCCTGTGACAGTTTCAGGTCCTTCAGCATCAATGCTGCGGCAAACCCAGGCCTGTAGCCATTGTTGGCCGGCGATGTCGGCACCGGACCAGGCACCGGGCAGTAGGTGGTCAGCGACCAGCATTGGCCGGAGGAGGTCGAGGCGACGTCGAACAGCGCCTGATGCGACAGGCCGAGCTTTTCCGCCAGAACGAAGGCTTCGGCGACGCCGATCATCGAAATTCCGAGGATCATGTTGTTGCAGATCTTTGCCGCCTGTCCGGCGCCGTCATCGCCGCAATGGACGATACGGCCGGCCATTGGCTTGAGGACTGGCTCGGCTTTGGCGAAGGCGTCCTTCGAGCCACCGGCCATGAAGGTCAGCGTGCCGGCGGTGGCGCCGCCGGTGCCGCCGGAAACCGGCGCGTCGATCGACAGAAGCTTATGTCTTGCGGCGATCGCGTGGGCCTTTCGGGCCGATTCGACGTCGATGGTCGAGGAATCGATGAGCAGCGCGCCTTTTTTCGCCTTGGGCGCGATGTCTTCGTAGACCGACAGGACGTGCTTGCCGGCCGGCAGCATGGTGATGACCACATCGGCGCCCTTCACCGCGGCAATGGCATTGGCCATGACGACGACGCCATGATCCCTGGCGATGACGAGGTTTTCCGGCATCAGATCGAAGCCGTGCACGGTATGTCCTGCCTTGACGAGGTTGGCGGCCATCGGATTACCCATGTTGCCGAGGCCGATAAAGGCGATGGTGGTCATCGTTTTCTCCCGGTTTTGTCGTCAGCGGCCGATCAGGGCGCGTGCGATGATGACGCGCATGATTTCGTTGGTGCCTTCGAGAATCTGGTGGACGCGTAAATCCCGGACCAGCTTCTCGATGCCGTAGTCGTGCAAATAGCCGTAGCCGCCATGCAGTTGCAGGGCGTCATTGGCGACGTTGAAGCCGATGTCGGTGACGAAGCGCTTGGCCATCGCCGACCATTTCGAGGCATCGGGCGCGTTGCGGTCGAGCTTCGAGGCGGCGGCGTAGAGGAAGATGCGCGCTGCTTGCAGCTCGGTCTCCATGTCGGCGAGCTTGAATTGCAGCGCCTGGAACTGGTTGATCTTGGATCCGAAGGCCTTGCGCTCGGCGGTGTAGGCCAGCGCCTTGTCGAGCGCCGATTGGGCGCCGCCCAGCGAACAGGCGGCGATGTTGAGCCGGCCGCCGTCGAGCCCGGCCATGGCGATGCCGAAGCCAGCGCCTTCGGCTGATAGCAGGTTTTGCGCCGGCACCTTGCAGTCCTCGAAGACGACCTGGCGGGTCGACTGCATGTGCCAGCCCATCTTGTGCTCGTTGGCGCCGAAGGAGAGGCCGGGCGCGTCCTTTGGCACGACGAAGGTGGAAATGCCCTTCGGCCCGTCGGCGCCGGTGCGCGCCATGACGATGTAGATGTCGCTGTCGCCGGCGCCCGAGATGAACTGCTTGACGCCGTTCAGCATATAGTCGCCGCGGCTTTTCACCGCGCGCGTCTTCAGCGCCGCGGCATCCGACCCCGAGTCCGGCTCGGTCAGGCAATAGCTGGCCAGCCATTCCATCGAGGTCAGCTTCGGCAGGAAGCGCCGGCGCTGCTCGTTGCTGCCGAAGCGGTCGATCATCGACGCCACCATGTTGTGGATCGAGATGAAGGACGAAAATGCCGGATCGGCGCGCGAAAGCGCCTCGAAGATCAGGACGGCGTCGAGCCGGCCGAGCGCCGAGCCGCCGACATCGTCGCTGATATAGATGCCGCCAAGGCCGAGCGGGCCCGTCTCGCGGATCACATCTGCCGGAAAACGCTTGTTGCGGTCCCAGTCGAGCGCATTCGGCGCGACCCGATCGGCGGCGAAGGCCTCGGCCATCTCCTGGATGGCGCGCTGGTCCTCGTTGAGCTCGAACTGGCTGGTGCTCGCATCGACAGCGGCGTCCATAGCGTGCTCCCTGATGTTTCCGGCCTGCTGGCCTGTCGTTTTTGGCTTTGCGCGCCGCTCAATCTAGACCAATGATGCCGCCGCGCAAGCCGACCATCTGTGAAGCGGGTGTGCGCTAATGCGTGTCTGGAGCAAGGCGTGACGACAAATTTCGATGAGCTGCTCAAACGTTCCCATGCCACTCTCGAAACGTTCGATGATGCGCTGGTGCGCGATGCCGTGGCCCGGATCGGCTGGGCCATGCCGGCGCGTCCGCTCGAGCCGCATCCGCTCGCTTGCCTGCGCCAGCTCGACCGAATCGTCGAGCTCGCTGCAGCGAACGCCCAGCCATTGGTGCGGCTGGTTGCCGAGCGTCGCGGGGAGTTGCACTGGGGGCAGACCTACGGCGAGGCGGATTTCGGCAAGACGTTCATCGACAATTACGGGTGGCTGGAAGTATTCGGCACGCGCGGCCATTTCGTCAACGACGAGGTTGCGGCTGGCCTGCTGATCCTCGGGCCTGATATCGTCTATCCCGACCATCATCACGTCGCCGAGGAGATCTACATTCCGCTGACCGGCGGCGCCGAATGGCGCATGGGCGGAGGCGAATTTCGCAGGCGCGAGGCGGGTGAGGTGATCCACCATGCCTCCGATGTCAGCCACGCCATGCGCACCGGCAAGGAGCCTCTCTTGGCGCTCTACATCTGGCGCGGCGGCCCGCTGGCGGCCAAGTCGACGATCACCGGAACGACGGCACAGGGCAAGGACTGATGGCCAGAGCGATCATGCTGCAAGGCACGGGCTCCGATGTCGGCAAGACGGTGCTGGTCGCGGGGCTATGCCGCGCAGCGAAAAAACGTGGGCTGAAAGTGCGGCCGTTCAAGCCGCAGAACATGTCGAACAACGCAGCCGTCGCCGACATTCCGGGTGCCGGCGGCGGCGAGATCGGCCGCGCCCAATGGCTGCAGGCGATCGCCTGTGGCGCGGCGCCCTCCGTCCACATGAACCCGGTGCTGCTCAAGCCGCAGACCGATACCGGTGCGCAAGTGGTGGTGCAGGGCAAGGTGTTCGGCGAGGCGCGGGCGCGCGACTACCAGGCGCTGAAGGGTCAACTGATGGATGCGGTGCTGGACTCCTGGGCGAAGGTCGGCGAAGGCGCCGATCTCGTCATCGTCGAGGGCGCCGGCTCGCCGGCCGAGATCAATCTCAGGAGCCGCGACATTGCCAATATGGGCTTTGCCACGCGCGCCAACGTGCCGGTGATCCTCGTCGGCGACATCGACCGCGGCGGCGTCATCGCCTCGATCGCCGGCACCCATCTGATCCTGCCGGAAGAGGACCGGCGCATGATCGTCGGCTACCTCATCAACAAGTTCCGCGGCGATGTCTCGCTGTTCGATGACGGCATCAAGGCGATCGAGAGGTTCACCGGCTGGCACTGTTTTGGCGTCGTGCCGTGGCTGAAGGCGGCGGCGCGGTTGCCCTCGGAGGATTCGGTTGTGCTCGAACGGCTCGCGTCCGGCGAGAAGCGGGCGCTGAAGGTCGCCGTTCCGATGCTTTCGCGCATCGCCAATTTCGACGATCTCGACCCGCTCAAGGCCGAACGCGAAGTCGAGGTGGTCTTCGTGCCGCCCGGCCAGCGCTTGCCGGAGGACTCTGGGCTGGTGGTCATTCCCGGCTCGAAGTCGACGATCGGCGATCTCCTGAGATTTCGCGAGAATGGCTGGGACCGTGATCTTGTCGCCCATCGCAAGCGCGGCGGGCATGTGGTCGGCATCTGCGGCGGCTTTCAGATGCTCGGCCGTATCGTGCGCGACCCCGACGGCATCGAGGGCAGCGTTACCGAGACCGAAGGGCTTGGCCTGCTCGACGTCGAAACGGTGATGGAGCCGGAAAAGACGGTGCGCAATGTCAGCGCGCGCTCGGTGCAATTCGACCTGCCGCTCGAAGGCTACGAGATCCATCTCGGCCGCACCACCGGTCCGGACACGCTGCGTCCATCCGCGGTGATCAACGGCGTTGACGACGGCGCCATCTCGGCCGACGGCAAGGTGTCAGGCACCTATCTGCACGGGCTGTTTTCCGCCGATGCTTTTCGGGCGAAATTCCTGGAAAACCTCGGCGTCAAAGGCGGCGGCATCGATTATCGCGCCGAGGTCGAACGGGCGCTGGACGAGGTCGCAGCGGAGCTGGAGATCCACCTCGACTGCGACGCCACTTTTGGTTTGGCGCGGTAGAGCTCATGTCCCTTAGCGCAGAAGCTTGGGTAGGCCGAATGTGCCCATGGCTTCGTCATCCTGGGGCGTAGCAAGGAGCGAAGCGACGCGGCGCAGACCCCAGGATCCATGCCGTGACATTCGAGCGCTGCTACAGTGCAGAATTTTCTCCGCTGTACTCTTCGGCTAAGGTCACGGCATGGATCCCAGGGTCTCCGCGACGGAGCTTCGCTCCTGCTTCGCCCAGGGATGACGAAGTTGGGGAGCACTGCCAATTCAGGCCTTTTCACCGGCCTTCGGCCAGTAGGTGCCGAAGGACCAGACATTGCCCTCCGGATCGCGGCAGATGAACTCGCGGCTGCCATAGTCGCGGTCAGTCAGCTCTTCCAGTATTTCGGCGCCGGCCTTCTTGGCTTTGGCATAGGTGGCATCGGCATCGTCGACGGCAACATAGATCGATCTGCCGCCACCTGGCCCCGGTGCGCCGATCATCTGGCCGAACTTGTCGTCGCGTGCAGTGCCCAGCATGATCATCGAGGAGCCGAAAGTCAGTTCGGCGTGATGGACGATATCGCCTTCGCCGTAGCGGGCATGAACGACAAAGCCGAAGGCCTCGCCCAGCCAGTCGATCATCTTCGCGGCATTGCGGTAGCGCAAGGTGGGATAGAGTCTGGGCGGTTCGACGGACATGGTCATGGCGATTTCCTTCAGTTGGGTTGGTGATAACCCAGTCTGGGCGAAGCCTGTTGCGGCGTCTTGAAGAAATGTTACCTGAGTGTCCTGCAAAGGACCTGGGCGGTTTATGCCTGGGCGGCAAGCGTCGTCGGCGTTTCGCCGGCAAGATCGCGGAATTCGCGAACCAGATGCGCCTGGTCGGCATAGCCGCAATCGGCGGCGATATCAGCCCAACCGGATTGGTCCTGTCTTGACAGCCCGAGCGCCCGGTTGAAGCGGACGATGCGCGACAGCGTCTTAGGGCCGACGCCGATCGCGTTGGAGAATTTTCCTGCGAGATGCTTGCGGCTCCAGCCCAGCCCGTCCGCGAGCGATGAGACACGAATGCGGCCGCCCGAAACGATGATCCGGTCATAGGCCCAGACGATTTCGGCCTGCGTTTCCCGGGTCTCAGTCAGCCGTGTCGCGACGAATGCCTCGACGATGGCAAAGCGTGCGCTCCAGTCGCGCGCGTTTCCAAGCCTTTCGCACAGCGCGATGCCTTCAAGGCCGAGCACATCGTCGAGGCCGACCATGCGATCGGTCAGTTCGCTCATCGGAAGGCCGAAGAAGCGGCGGGCGCCAAGCGGCGTGAAATTGACCTGGACGCAGCAGGCACCGCCGAAGGATTCGATCACCACCGGACCGGCATAGAGGCCGGCGGCGAAACTGGCGAAGCGATCATTGTCGCCGGGGTTCTTGCCGAGCCCGATGGCGAAGGGTTCGGCAAAGCTGATAACCAGTGGGACGATCAGCGATGCATATTCGACGTTGCGGAAACGGCCCGGTGCCGTTTCGCGATAACCGCAGATGTCGGTAACTGCGCCGTGAAGCCCAGGGCCAGGCGCACGCCGCACCATCTCGAACCGGTCGAGGCCGGGATTTTCATGGCGGCTGCCGTCTTCGCTCTCGGCGGGCATGAGCTTTCCTTCCGCCCGTGGAGTCTAACAGACCATCCCTCAAAATCAAAAGCGCCCGGCTTGTGGCCGGGCGCTCCGAGTTGCCTGAGATCTGAGTGCTTAAGCGCCGCGCATCAAGCAGCCACCGGCAAGCACGATATAAGCGATGAGGGCAATCCAAACCGCGGGTATGGGAATAAACGCAAGGACGCCAAAAGCGGCAAGAAGGCCGAGAATGGCGATAACAAGGGATATGATGAAAATAAGCTGTGTAGGCGCACTGAGATTCATGTGTGGCTCCTCCAACATGATTCGTACAACCGCATACTATCAGGCGCGCCGTCACACACCAATCAGCGCGCGCAGCGGGTTCGCCGGATCGGCCAGCAGCTTGGTGGGAAGTGGACAGAAGGATGCGGCGCGTTCGATCACGAGGGGCAATCCCTTCAGACGGATGACAGTTTCCAAATTGTGGCGGAGACCACCAATTGTCGATCTTGGCGCCGCCCCTCATCGCCCTGCCGGGCAGGAGAAGGGGCTGGCCGCAGCTTCGGCGCCCTTCCTGCGACGCTGGTGATTGGCGAAACCGGTGACGAGAGCGCCCCTCTCCCCGTCGCTATACGGGGAGAGGATGCCGGCAGGCAGGTGAAGGGCAGCGCCAATGCCCGGAAAAGGATGAGGAGGCGAATTAAAAACCTGAAGCGATTGCCCCGTTCGAACCCAGCCGACCCGTTTGCGCAAGGCCGATTCCGCGCTACCTATGCCAAGCGCGCCGCGACGCGCTTGGCTCTTTTGTTTTATGCATGTCGTTATCTCAAAACCGCTGCGCACTTTTGAGCGACATGCATTTGACGAATCGGAAAGGGACGCTGATGGCATTCGCTTTACTGGACCAGATACGCTTGATCTTCGACGGCGACCCCGGCGTGCGCAAGGTTGCGGACGATCCTGTGCTGTCGGCGGAACTGCTCATGCTGTTTCGTATGATTCTCGCCGACGGCTCGGTCAGCGAGAGCGAAATGGTCGCGCTCAGGCGCATCTGCCGGGAAGCCTTCGGCATTCCGGAAGCCAGCATCGACAGCGTCATCGAATATCTCAACGAGTTCGGCTACGAGACCAACAGCTCGCAAGCCATCGCGCAGTTCCGTGACCTCGACGTCGAGCGGCGCAAGCTGCTTGCCCGCCACATGGCCGAGATCGCCAAGGCCGATTCACAACTTGCCGGGAACGAGATGAAGCTCTTGCGCCGCACGCTCGACCTGCTCGACATCAGCCCTGCCGATGCGGTGAAGCCGCAAACGCAAGCCTGAAGCGGCCCGCCGCTCACCCTTGTTCCTGTAACCGGCGCGCTATTGCCCTGTGCAAATCGGGCGCCGCGGCGACCAGCGCCTTGGCGGCTTCGGATTGCGGATGGTCGAGAACCTCGCTCGTCCTACCGCGCTCGACGATCTTGCCCTCATGCATGACCATCACCGCGTCGGTGATGGCGCGGGCGACGGTCAGATCGTGGGTGATGAACAGATAGGCGATGCCGAGCTTCTGGTTGAGCTCGGCGAACAAGTCGAGCACCTGGGCGCGGATCGAGACGTCGAGGGCCGAGACCGGCTCGTCGGCGACAACCAGTTTGGGGCGGGTGATGATGGCGCGGGCGATCGACAGGCGCTGGCGCTGACCGCCTGAAAATTCGTGCGGATATTTGTCCATGTCGCGTGGGCTGAGGCCGACCTCGTGCAAGGCCTTTGCCACCATCTCGCGCCGCTCCGCATTCGTCGGCTTCTTCTCCAGGACATGCAGTGGCTCGGCCACCAGCTTTTCGACCTTCAGGCGCGGGTCGAAAGAGCCGTAAGGGTCCTGGAACACCACCTGCATGTCGCGGCGCGCCGGCTTGAGCTCAGCCTCGCTCTTGCCGGTGATGACCTGCCCCCGAAACCGGATCGTTCCCGATGTCGGCCCGTCCAGCGCCAGGACCATGCGGGCAAGCGTGGACTTGCCGCAGCCCGAACGTCCGACCAGAGCCACTGACTGGCCGGGATCAATCGAGAACGAGACATCGTCGACGGCGCGGATCGGGGCCGCCCGCTTCAGCAGCGATTTTCGACGTCCCGGATAGTCCCGCGTCACGCTGTCTACCTGAAGCAGGGGTTTGGCACCCTGGAGCAGGGGGGTGTCCGGGCCGACCTCATGTGTCCTGGCGCGCGCCGGGACATGCATAGAGGCCTGCGCCAGTTGTCGCGTATAGGGATGGAGCTGCTCCGACAAAGTGCGCGCCGTGTCGCCGGCCTCCATCACTTCGCCATGGCGCAGGATGGTGATGCGATCCGCCATCTCGGTCACCACCGCAAGGTCGTGCGAGATCAAGAGCAGGCCCATGCGGTTTTCCGCGACCAGGTCGCGCAACAGGTCGAGGATCTGCGCCTGCAGCACGACGTCGAGCGCCGTCGTCGGCTCGTCGGCGATCAGCAGCTTGGGTTTCAGCGCGCAGGCAATGGCGATGACGACGCGCTGGCGCTGGCCGCCGGAAAGCTCGTGCGGATAGCGTGACAAAGGAAATTGCGCCGCCGGCAGGCCGACCCGGTCGAGCATTTTTCGCGCGTGGTCCTCGGCGTCGGCTCGGCTTGCCCTGGTGTGCCAGCGGATGCCTTCGGCGACTTGCTCGCCAATGGTCTTGACCGGATTCAGTGCCGTCATCGGCTCCTGGAAAACCATGCCGATATCGTCGCCGCGCAGCGCGCACATCTGATCTTCGCTGGCCGCAAGGATGTCGATGCCGTCGAAGATGACACGCCCCGTGGCGCGCGCCGCCCAGGGCAGAAGCTGCATCACCGTCAGCGCCGTTATCGACTTGCCCGAGCCGGATTCGCCGACCAGCCCCATCACCTCGCCGGGGGCGACTGAGAGCTCGACATCCCTCAGGATCGGTGTGTTGCCGATGCTCAGCGACAGTTTCTCGATTTCGAGCAGGCTCATCGCTGCCGCCGCGACTTGGGATCGAGGATGTCGGCAATACCGTCGCCGAGCAGGTTCAGGCCAAGCACGGTGACGACGATCGCCATGCCTGGAAAGATCGCCATCCACGGCGCCACCACCATGCGGGTCTGCGCGTCGAACAGCATCCGCCCCCAGCTCGGCATTGGCGGCTGTGTGCCCAGCCCGACATAGGAAAGCCCGGCTTCGGCCAGGATGCCGAGCGCGAACTGAATGGTGCCTTGAACCAGGAGCAATGTGACGATGTTGGGCAGCACATGTTCCAGCGTGATCAGCGTTTTGCCTTTGCCGGCGGCGCGCGCGGCAAGGATGAATTCGCGCGGCCAGATCGCCAGCGCACCGGCCCGGGCGACGCGGGCAAAGACCGGGATATTGAAGATGCCGATGGCGATGATGGCGTTGAGCGCGCCCGGCCCGAAAATGGCGGTGATCATGATCGCCGAGAGCAGGGCAGGGAAGGCGAAGACGAGATCGTTCAGCCGCATCACCGCTTCGTCGACGATGCCGCCGCGCGCCGCGGCAAAGGCGCCGAGCGGCACGCCGATGCCCATGCCAATGCCGACCGCCACCGACGCCACGGCGATCGAATTGCGCGCGCCGACCATGATCATGGAAAGAATGTCGCGGCCGAAATGGTCGGTGCCGAACCAGTGCGCCGGCGAGGGTGCTTGGGTCTTGTCGGCGATGATCAGCCTGGTGACGTCAAAAGGCGTCCAGAAAAACGAGACAATGGCGACCGCTGCTACCAGTGCGGTGATGACGAAGCCGGCGAGGAACGAGCGGTTGGTGAAGGCCTTGACGAGGATGTCGGCAAAATTTTCTTCCGGAATGTCGAAGCGCAGCGTCATTGGCGGCTTCTCAGGCGCGGATCGACGACCGCATAGGAGAGATCGACAAGCAGGTTGACGGCGATGACGGCGGTGACCAACAGCATGACGACGCTTTCGACGACGATCAGGTCGCGCTGGGTGATCGCCTGGAACACCAGCCGGCCAAGGCCGGGCAGGTAAAAGACATTCTCGATAATGATGGTGCCGGCAAGCAGGAAGGCGAACTGCAGGCCGAGAATGGTGAGAACCGGGATCATGGCGTTGCGCAGCGCGTGCCGCCACAGCACCGCGCGATAGGGCAGGCCCTTGGCGCGGGCGGTGCGGATGTAGTCCTCGTTCAGCACTTCGATCAGCGCCGAGCGGGTGACGCGGGCGAGGATCGCCGCTTGCGGCAGAGCGAGCGCGATCGCCGGCAGGACCAGCGATTTCAGCGCCGGCCAGACGCCCGCGCTCCACCCTGGAAAACCGCCGGCCGGCACCAGCCGCAGCCAGACGGCAAAGAGATAGATCAGCATCAGCGCAAACCAGAAGTTCGGCACGGCGACGCCAAGCTGTGCGGCACCCATTGCAATCGTGTCGCCGGCCCGTCCGTGCCGGCCGGCGGAAAACAGCCCGACCGGAATGGCAATGATGGTGGACAGCGCCAGCGCGATCAGCGCCAGCGGCAGCGAGACGACGAGACGCTCGCGGACCAGGTCGATGACCGGCACGGAATAGGTGTAGGAACGGCCGAAATCGAGACTCAGCAAGCCGCCGGCCCAGTGCAGATAGCGCAGAGCAAGAGGCGCGTTGAGACCCATCTGGTTGCGCAGCAGCTCGACCTGGTCAGCGCTGGCGTTCATGCCAAGCATCAGCCGCGCCGGGTCGCCGGGAATGATCTCCAGCACGGCAAAGACCACCATCGAGGCCAGAACCAGGGTGATGAGGGCGATGGCGAGACGTTTGAGGAGATAGGCGGTCATGGGGGCGGAACGGAAGCGATCGAGCGGTCGGGCTGTCGCGCCGGACCCCCCTCTGTCCTGCCGGACATCTCCCCCTCAAGGGGGGAGATTGGCAGTTTCCATGCCGGCGCTGGCCTTGCAACGCTGATGGTTAGCGAAAGCCGCGATGATGGCTCGATCTCCCCGCTTGAGGGGGAGATGTCCGGCAGGACAGAGGGGGGTGCGACGGAGTGCAAGTTTCGCCTTTCTGTCAGCTGCCTCACTCTGTCCACTTCACCTTGGTCAGGTCGTTGGCCTGGATCGGCGCGTTTTCCCAAAAACCTTCCAGCTTGGCGTCCCAGACGCCGGCTTTCGGCAGTTCGTAGAGGAAGCCGACCACGGCGTCGTCGGCCAGTATCTTCTGCGCCTCGCCGAGCAGCGTCATGCGCTTGGCCTCATCGGAGGTGAGGTTCAGATCGGCGATGATCTTGTCGAAGGTCGGATTGTCGTAGTTGAAGTAATAATCCTTGCGCGAATAGATATCGATGTCGTTGGGCTCGGTGTGGGACACGATGGTCAGGTCATAGTCCTTTTTGGTGAAGACCTGGTCCAGCCACTGCGCCCATTCCACGGGCACGATCTGCAGATCGATGCCGACATCGCGAAGCTGCGACGCGATGATCTCGCCGCCAAGCCGCGCATAGGAAGGCGGCGGCAGTTTCAGCGTCGCCTTGAAGCCGCTCTCCAGGCCGGCTTCCTTCAGCAGTTCCCTGGCCTTGTCGACATTGTGCGGATAGAGGCCGGTGAGGTCGACATAGGCCTTGTTGGCGGGCGACATGTGCGAGCCGATCGGCACGCCAAGGCCGGCCGAGGCGCCGTCGATGATCGCCTTGCGGTCGAGCGCAAACGAAATCGCCTGCCTGACCTGCAGCTTGTCGAACGGCGACTTCTTGTTGTTCATCGAAAGGATGGTCTCACCCTCGGTCGCGCCGATCACCACCTTGAAGCGCGGGTCGCCCTGGATCTGCGCGACGCTGTCGGGATCGAAGAAAGGGAAGGCCTGAACATCGCCGGAAAGCAGCGCCGGCACGGCGGCTGCGGCATCCGTGACGATACGGAATTCGGCTTTGTCGAGAGCAACCGGGGCACCCCAGTAAGTGTCGGATTTGATCAGCGTGATCGATGAGCCTTTGGCCCAGCTCTGGAACTTGAACGGTCCGGTGCCAACAGGCTTTTCCTTGTTGGTGTCGGCTGTCTCAGGCGCGACGATAACCGCGTCGCCCCAGCCCATATTGTAGAGGAAGGAGCTTTGCGGGTTCTTCAGCGTGATCTTGACCGTCGCCGGATCAACCACCTCGACCGTATCGATGGCGGCGAACAGGCCCTTTTGCGCGTTGACGGAGTTGTCGGCACTGGCGCGGTCGAGCGAGAATTTCACGTCGTCGGCGTTGAAATCGGTGCCGTCATGGAATTTCACGCCGGTGTGGAGCTTGAAGGTGTAGGCCTTGCCGTCATCGGAAATGGTCCAGCTGTCGGCGAGATCCGGCAGCACCTCGCCGTTCGAGCCGATGCGGGTCAACCCCTCGAACACGTTGGCGTAAAGCACTTCATCGATCGCCGCCGCGGCACCCGCTGTCGGATCGAGATGCGGGGGTTCGAGCGGAATGCCGATGACCAGATCGGTCCGCGCGGCAAATGCCGATGTTCCGGCGGCCAGAACCAGGCCCGCAGCGGTGAGAATGGTTTTCCATAATTTCATCGTGCAGCTCCCGATATGCTCAAAAAAATGTTCAAAACCCGGTGGATAGAAGCGTGATTTCGCCGAGGAGTAAATTGCGTTTCGTGCTTTCCGGCGGCGCCAGCAGGAATGTTTTTCCGTTAGCCGCCGACTCAAGCAATTGAAGCTTGCCCCGTCGCTGCCGGATTACCGTGCGCTCCTGAGCAGTATGTTCAGCCCGATCGCCATCACCTTGGCGGATTCTACCATGTCTGATATCCCGACCCATTCGTCGGGCCTATGGGCGAGGTCGAGAATGCCCGGGCCATAGGCGATACAGTCATAGATGTGGCCGATGCGGGCAATGTGCTTCTGGTCGTAGGTGCCGGGCGAAATCACGTAGTCGGGCTCGCGGTCGAATATCTCCATGATGCCTTGCGCCACCGCCTTGACCACCGGCGCATCGCGCTCGGTCATCAGCGGCAGCACCTCCATCAGGTCGCGGATTTCGTAGTCGAATTTTTTCCGCTCGCGCTTCAGCCGGTCGAGGATATTGGTCACCTCGCTTTTGACCGTGCCCAAATCCTCTTCGAGCAGGAAGCGGCGGTCGATGGTCAGCCGGCACGAATCGGGCACGTTGGGCGAGGGCAGGCCGGGCCGGAAATCCTCCGTCTGGCCGCCATGGATCGAGTTGATGTTCATGGTCGAGCGCTTTGCGCCGTCGGGCACGACCGGCATGCTTGTCACCTTGCGGTCGAGCGCCGGGAACAGCTCGTCCTCGAAAGCCCCCAGCACGGCGCCCATATGGCGCACCGCATTATCACCGAGGAACGGCATCGAGCCGTGCGCGATCTCGCCCTTGGTTTCGATCTCCGCCCACCACACCCCGCGATGGCCAAGGCAGATGCGATCCTTGTTCAACGGCTCGGGGATTATGACGTGATCGACCTTCGGCTTGGAGAAATAGCCGAGCCTGGCCAGATGGGCGACGCCGCCAAAGCCGCCGGACTCCTCATCGACCGTGCCTGATATTTCGATGGCGCCTGGAAAGTCGGGGAAGACCTCCATGAAGGCTTCGACGGCGATGATCGAGGCGGCCAAGCCCCCCTTCATGTCGCAGGCGCCGCGGCCATAGACCTTGCCGTCCCTGACGATGCCGGCGAAGGGATCGAGGCTCCAGCCGTCGCCGGCTTCGACCACGTCGATATGCGAGTTGAAATGCACGCAGGCGCCGGGCGAGCGGCCATCGAAGCGGGCGACGACATTGACGCGCGGATAGCGGTCAGTGTCGCCGGGCGTGCCTTCGGCGCGGATGAATTCGACTTCGAAACCGCGCTTCTTCAGCCGCGCACCAACGTATTCGGCGCATGGCCGGTAGGCTTCGCCAGGCGGATTGATGGTTGGAAAGCGGATCAGGTCGGCGGTCAGTGCGACCAGGTCGTCGATCCGATCATCGACCGCTTTCAGGAGAAGCTCGTTCATTCGGCGAATTGAGCAGCCAACGATGCGCTTTGGCAAGCCTGTTGGTGGGTGCGCCCTGGTTGCGTGTCGTTGCGGCAACTATCGCGGGAAATCGTTCAAATTTGCTGCTTTGGATTGGTGAATTCGTCAGAGGTGTGTGGTTACCTCATTCACTTGCCAAAAGAAGAAGAATAGCATGAAGGCAGGCAGGCAAGGGCAATCAAAGGGGTTTGATCGCATGAAAAAGACCGTTCTCATGGCAGCGTTACTGGTAACGATGCTGTTCGGTTCTTCGGTCGAGGGCTGGGCAGCCAAGCTGGTTGCAAGGATCGACGTGTCATCGCAGACGATGACTGTAAGATACGGTCAGGCGGTTTACCGATGGCGCGTATCCACGGCGCGCCAAGGTTATATCACGCCGCGCGGCACCTACCGGCCGCAACGAACGGCACGGATGTGGTATTCGCGCAAATACGACATGTCGCCGATGCCTCATTCGGTATTCTACCGCGGCGGCTATGCCATCCATGGCACGGGAGCGGTGAAGTCTCTCGGGCGCCCGGCGTCGCATGGCTGCGTGCGGCTGCATCCCTCCAATGCCGCCGCCTTCTATTCGATGGTGCGGCAAGCCGGCTTCCGCAACACACGGATCGTCGTGACCAACTAACTGGCTGCACGCTCGCGGCCCTACAAGAACTCAGAGAGGGCGCTTCTTGTGAAGCGACGCCTGCTTTCCGCGCTGAACCAATTCGTCGGGGAAAGTGGGAGCCTATTTACGCGGGCAAGCTTTGGGCAGAATATACGGGGTGGGAGGAAGCATTCGGAATCTCCTGAATAAATGCGCCTGAACGGCTTCCGACCGTTGGTTGCAAGGGAGGATAATCATGAAACGTATTTTCTCGCTCGCGGCGTGTGCCGCGGCGTTATCGCTCGGCGTATCGAACGCCTACGCACAATCGGGCGGTGTCGATAAGGCGGTCGGCGGCTACAGTTTCGAAGAAGCCGCAAAGGAGGCCCCCGGTACCAAGGACTTCCATTCGGCCGATGGCCACCTCACTTTCGCTATCGTGACACACACTGCCGGCAATGGCTTCTTCGATCCGGTCTACGTCGGCGCCACCGTCGCCGGCAATCTGATCGGCGCCAAGGTCCTGCTGCTCGGCTCGGAATCGCCGACCGACGACCCTGCCCGCGAGATCGAAATCCTGAACCAGATCGTGCAGGACCCGACGATCGACGGGCTGATCATGACAACGCCCCAGGTCGGCGCCTATAACGACATCGTCAAGGCCGCAGAGGCGAAGGGCATACCGATCGCCACGACCAATTCCTTTGACGGCACGATCCTCAACCGCAGCAGCATCGGCCACACCGGCCAGGACGCCTCGGCTGCAGCAATCGCCGGCGAGGCGCTCGTCAAGTGCCTCGCGGACAAGGGTATCGAGAAGGGTTCGATCGTCCTGCCGTCGTCGACCGCAATGGGCAACATCGAGGTGAACAATCGCGTCACTTCGGCTTTCAACGCCATCGTCAAGGGCTTGCAGGATGCCGGCAAGCTTGATGCCTTCAAGGTCGACGCGGGTCCGGAGAACACCGGTATCGACACCAATCCGAACGACCCGGTGAACGGCATCGTGACGCTGTTCGAATCGCGCGGCGACGTCGTTGGCGCGTTCGCCGGCAACAACGTGTTCACGCCGGCGCTTGCCAAGGCCGTTGCTCAGACCGGAATGACCGGCAAGATCTGCGCCTACGGTTTCGACCTCGGCCCGGCCCAGCAGGATGCGATGAAGAGCGGCGATCTGACCGGCGCGCTCGGGCAGCAGCCTTTCTTGCAGGGCTTCTGGCCGGTCATGCAGCTCTATCTGGAGATCGATCGCGGCATCGCGGCGGCCAACCTCGACACACGCGCCCAACTGGTGACGAAAGAGACCGTCGAGGACGTCGGCAAGCGCTTCGAGAACTGAGTCCGCTCGGAACGTCTGAAATCACTGCGGGAGGGCGCAAGCTCTCCCGCAATGCGGCAGCAGGGAAATCGACCAGAAGAGACCATGGCGTTTACCGCGACCACATCGCTCGGCCGTGCGCCGTCCCAGATTGTCGGCGGCTGGGAGGTGGGGCTCGTTGCCTTGCTTTTGCTGCTCTATCTCGGCGGCGCTCTCGTCAATCCCGCGTTCTTCGGGTCAACGGGGGCGTTTCACTCGCTGCTCCGCGACACCTCGCGCGTTGCCATCATCGCAGTCGGCGTGACCTTCGTCATCGTCAACAAGGACCTCGATCTTTCGGTCGGCTCCACCTACGGCCTCGTCGCCGTCGTCTTCGCCAGGCTGTTCGCGCCGAGCTTTCTTGATCTCGGCGTCGTCACGTCGGTGATCCTCTGCCTGCTGCTCGGCACGCTGATCGGGCTGGTCAACGGCGTGCTCGTCACCATCCTGAAGGTGCCGGCGTTCATCGCCACGCTGACTATCCTCTTCATCGGCCGCGGCTTCGTGCTGGCGCTGACCCACGGCCAGGCGATCTACTATCCCGCCAAGGCGACCGGCTATCCGGGTTTTTTTCACCTCGGCGAGACCAACCTCCTCGGCTTCAACAACCAGATCGTGATCTTCGTCGTTGTCGCCGTGATCGGCGCCTATGTGCTCGCCAAGACGCGCTGGGGCTACGAGACCTTCGCCACCGGCGGCAACGAGCAGGCGGCGTCCTATGCCGGCATCCCGACCAACTGGGTGCGCATCCGAGCCTACCTGATCTCCTCGCTCTGCGCGGCGCTTGCCGGCCTGCTGTCGGCAGCCCAGGACAAAGGCGTGACGCCCCTGTATGGCGTCAGCGGTGAGCTAATCGTCATTGCCGCCGTGATCATCGGCGGCGCCTCGATCCTCGGTGGCCGCGGCCGGGTCGCCGGATCCTGCCTTGGCGCGCTGCTGGTGGTGCTGCTCGACAAGGTGTTGCGCGAGGGCTGGCCGATCACGCGCATCATCAAGATCGGCGACGAGGAGATCACGGTCAACGCCGTCTTCTCGCTGCCGGTCGGCGCGGTGCCGGTGTTCCTCGGGCTGCTGCTCATCGTCGCGGTGCTCATCGAGCCCTATCTGATCCGGCGCCAGGTGGCAGGGCGCCTCTGGGCCTGGCTCCGCGGCCGGCCGCCGCCACCGGCCTACGAGATCGGCAGCATCGCGATCGAGGGGGTGCAGACCAAGGGCGCGATGGCGACCGACATGGCGCTGTCGGCCACCGGGTTCGGCAAGGTCCTCGCCCGGCGCGACGCGCTCGCCGTCATCCTGGCCGTGCTCCTGTGGCTGACCGGCCTCGCGCTCCGGCCGGACTACTGGTGGAACCTGTCCAATAGCTTCGCGATCCTGCTCAACTACACCGAGCTTGCGCTGATCACCATCGGGCTCACCTACGTCATCGCCGCCGGCGATATCGACCTCTCCGTCGGGGCGGTGCTTGCCCTCGCCGGCAGCACCGCCGCCTATTTTCTCAAGGTCCTCGGCGCCGACCCCGTGACCGCCGTGGCGATGGGCCTGCTCGCGGGCATGTGCGCCGGCCTCGTCAACGCGATCGTCACCGTCGGCTTCAAGCTGCCGGCCTTCATCGCCACGCTCGGCATGTTCTACATCGCCCGCGGCCTCGCCGCCTGGTTCGTCGCCGGGCAGCAGCTCACCGGCTGGCCCGAGGGCTACAACCTGCTTGGCCGCAAGGTGAACGACATCCTGCTGCACTACCGCATCTCGCTGTCGGACGGACTCCTGCGCTCGGTCGCCGAGGTGGTGAGCGTCCAGACCATCTGGATGCTGTTCGTCGCCCTCGTTGCCGGCGTCGTGCTCGCCTACATGCCGTTCGGGCAGAAGGTCTATGCGACCGGCGGCAACATTCGCGCCGCCGCTTATGCCGGGATCAACACCAACCGGGTGCGGTTCCTCGCGCTCATGCTGGCGGCGCTCTGCGCGACAATGGCCGGGATCATCAACGTCGCCTACTTCCGCAGCTTCAACCCGGTGGCCGGCCAGTTCCGCGAGCTCGACGCCATCGCCTCGGTGATCATCGGCGGCGGTTCGATCTTCGGCGGCTACGGCACCGTGATCGGGGCGCTCGCCGGGGCGGCAGTGATCACCCTGATCCGGGCGCTGCTGCAGCTCAACGTCCAGGGCTTCGCCATGCCGCAGCACTGGATCAACGTCTTCATCGGCGGCATCCTGATCGTGGCGGTGCTGATCGACATCTGGGTGCGCCAGGCCAACATCTTCGGCCGCCTGCGGGCGCGCCTCGCGCGGCGCACAAGAACGGCGGAGACCACCCATGCGTGACCCGACTAGGCCTGCACCGATCGTAGAAATGCGGGGCATCGAAAAAGCCTTCGGTGCGGTGCAGGCGCTCCGCAACGTCGACCTCGTGCTCTATCCCGGCGAGATACTGGGCCTCGTCGGCGACAACTCGGCCGGCAAGTCGACGCTGATGAAGATCCTGACCGGCGCCTACCAGCGCGACGCCGGCGAGGTCTTCGTCGCCGGGCAGCCGGTGCACTTCAAGAGCCCGCACGAAAGCCGCGACGCCGGCATTGAGATGATCTACCAGGATTTCGCTCTTTGCGGGAATATGGATGTCGGTCAGAACATCTTTCTTGGCCGTTGGCCGCTCAAGGGCCTTTTCGTCAATCGGCGGAAAATGTACGCGGAAGCCGACAGTGTGCTGAAGCGGCTCAAGGTCGACGTGAACTCCGTCTATCAAAAGGTCGAGAGCCTGTCGGGCGGCCGCCAGCAATCTGTGGCGATTGCCCGCGCTATCTCCTTCCAGCCGCGCGTGGTGATCCTCGACGAGCCGACCGCCAATCTCTCGGTGATGGCGACTGAGCGGCTGCTCGAGACCATGCTGGAACTGAAAAAGCAGGGCGTTGCCCAGATCATCATCTCCCACCGCCTCGTTGACATCTTCGCTGTGGGCGACCGCGTGATGGTGCTGAAGCGCGGCGAAAACGTCGGCGATCGCTACGTCAGGAACACCGACGAGCATGAGGTCCTGGAGATCATCGTCTCCGGCACGCGAGAGCACGCGCTTACGGCCGATGAGGCGATCAAAACTTGAAACGAGCTGTCAGGCGACCAACGAGCGGTCGATGGCCAAAACAAAAAAACCCGCCTCGGGAGCCGGGCGGGTCGTTGGCGCAAATCAGCACCATGCCCCAGTCACTAGCATAACTGCCGTCACAAAGCAATGTTGCGGCTTCCGCTCAGGCGGCTTTGCCGCACTGTCTCGCCTGTTGACGCTTTCGGCGCCGGCCGCTGATTTCCCACCTTTTGTGGAACCACATCCACTGGCCGGGATCCTCGCGCACCCAACGCTCGACCACGTCGTTGAGCAGCTGGGTGGTGCCATGGACGTCGACACTGCCGCCGGCAGTGCGCGGCAAGGTCAGTCTGTCCTCGATCTCGAGCCGGAAGCGGTTGCCCGGCAGGCGCACGCAGCGCGCCGGATAGACATCGCAGTCATAGTGCCGAGCCAGAGTGCCCAGAACCCGGTTGCTCTCGCATGGGCGGCCGAAGAAGGTCGTTTCGAGCCCGCCCGAGAATTTCTGGTCGACCAGCACACCGATATTGCCGCCTTTCTCCAGGATGGCGGCAAGCGCGAAGGAAGCGCCGGTCGAGGAGGGCAGAAGCGATCCCATGGTCGAGCGGCGCGTCGAGAGGATGTAGTCGGCAAGGTAAGGGTTGTTGGGCGGGCGAAACAGCGCCGTGATGTTCATGCCGAAAGTGGCTGCCGCCACCGGAAGCAGCTCGAAATTGCCGAGATGCCCGGTGAAGATGATATGCGGTTTTTGCTCGCCGGCGATCTCGACGAAATGATCGACGCCGCGGACCTCGACGCGGCCCGGCTTCGTCGCTTTCGGGTCGTAATCGAAGAGCGCATCGAGAAAGATGTATTCCGCGGCGAGGCGAGCCATGTTGCCCCACATGTCGGAAGCGATGGCCTGGATCTCGCTGTCGCTCTTTTCCGGATATGCCTTGCGCAGATTGGCGATGGCGACGTTGTGGCGCCCAACCCAAGGCCCAACGCGGCGCGCGACGCGGTCGGCGAAATTGAGCGCGCTGTCGACCGGCAGCAGGCGCAGCACCCAAATCATCGTCATCGCGGCGCGCGCCAGCAGCCAATAGTTGAACTGGCGCAACCGCCTGCCATGGCGGAACGCCAGGTCCCTGCGGAGCTTCCTGAAGGCGTCGCCGATCATTCCTAGACCACGATGTTTTTAGGCAGCAACATCAGGGTCTAACCGACGCGCAGGATGATCTTGCCGAACACGTCGCGGCCTTCCATGCGCTTCAGCGCGGCCTCGATGTCGCCGAAGCCGACTTCTGTGTCGATAACCGGAGAAACCAGCCCCGCCGCCATTTTCTGCATGGCGTCCGCCATGTTTTCCATGCGGCAGCCAAAGGAGCCGAGCAGCTTCAGCTGCTGCTGGAACAATTGCATCAGATTGATCTGGGTCGAAACGCCCGAGGTCGAGCCGCAGGTCACCAGGCGACCACCGCGTTTCAGGCACAGCATCGAGGCAGCAAAGGTGTCGGCGCCGACATGCTCGAAGACGACATCGACGCCCTTCTTCTTCGTCAGCTTGCGCACCACGCCTTCGAAACGGTCCTCGCGATAGTTGATGACATGGTCGGCGCCAAGCGCCTTCGCCTTGTCGATCTTATCGTTTGAGCCGACCGTGGTGATCACGGTGCAGCCCATTTTCCTGGCAAGCTGGATCGCGGCGGAACCGATGCCCGAGCCGCCGGCATGGATGAGGATGGTTTCGCCAGCTTGCAGCTTGGCATTATCGAACAGCATGTGCTCGACCGTGCCGAAGGTGACGGGCGCGACGGCCGCGCCGATGTCCGTCACGCCGGGCGGGGCAGGGACCAGCAGGCGCGCCGGTAGGTTTATCTTTTCTTGCGCAAAGCCGTCGAGATGGAAGCCGTGAACGCCCGAAACATGCTCGCAAAGATTGTCGCGGCCTTCGCGGCAGGCGCGGCAAAGCCCGCAGGTGCGCGCGCCATAGATCGACACAAGCTGCCCGGGCACAAGGCTGGAGACGCCGGGGCCGACCGCCTCGACCTCGCCGGAGGCTTCGGCGCCGACGACCAGCGGCAGCTTGCGCTTGGCGAAGGCCATGCCGCGCCAGCCCCAGACGTCGATATGGTTGAGCGCCACGGCCTTGATGCGCAGCGTCACTTCGCCCAGCGCAGGCTGCGCCGGAGGCGGCAGGTCCACCGTTTCAAGGCGGCGGTCCTCGATAAGTTGCAATGCGCGCATTAGGCCTGTCGGTTCTGTTGAGCGGAAAGCGCTCGCTTAGACCGGTTCCCGCGCCATGACAAGGCAGGTGTTCTGGCCGCCGAAGCCGAAGGAGTTCGACAGCACCGTGCCGACCTCGGCGTTGCGCTTCATGTTCGGCACCACGTCGAGCACGATCGCCGGATCGGGATTGTCGTAATTGATGGTCGGCGGAATGACGCTTTCGCGCATGGTCATCAGCGAAAACGCGGCCTCGACGGCGCCGGCCGCCGACAGCGTGTGGCCGATCATCGACTTGTTCGACGAGATCGGCATCGAGCCGATCCGCTCGCCGAACACGGTCGACAGCGACAGATGCTCCATCTTGTCGTTTTCCGGCGTCGAGGTGCCATGGGCGTTGACATAATCGATCTCGTCTTCGCCCAGGCCGGCATCGGCGAGGGCGGCGCGAACCGCAGCGATCGCCGGCGAACCGTCCGGCTTCGAGCGGGTGCGATGGAAATCGTCGGCCTTCTCGCCGCAGCCGCGCAGGATGCCGAGAATGGTCGCGCCGCGAGCCAGTGCGGCCTCCAGCGATTCCAATACCAGCGCGCCAGAACCCTCAGCGAGGACAAAACCGTCCCGGTCCTTGGAGAACGGCTTGGACGCCTTTTCGGGGATGTCGTTATGGGTGGAGAGCGCGGAAAGCAGCGAGAAACGGATCAGCGCCTCGGCGGTCGCCGAACCGTCGGCGCCGATCGACAGCGCCCTGTCGCATTCGCCGCGGCGGATCGCCTCGACGCCGAGCTGGATCGAGGTGGCGCCCGAGGCGCAAGCCGTCGACAGCGTGATCGGCAGGCCGCGCGTCCCAAAACGGTCGGCGAGCCGGTCGGCGATCGAACCGAACTGGGTGGTCTCGAAAACATCGAGCTCTTTTAAGCCGCGCGCCACGCGAAGCAGCCTCTCGGCGCCGATGTCGTGCTTGTCGGAATTGTAGAGCGAGAAGCGCTCGCTCCAGTCGAGTTCAACCGGCGGCGAGGCGAGGAAAAGCGGCCCGCCGAAATCGCCCGGATTAAGGCCGGCTTCGGCCACGGCTTCCTGCGCGGCGGTCTCGGCCAATTCATAGGTGAGGAGACTGGCGCCCTTGGAGCTCGACGGCAGGAAATCGACCATGCCGGAGATGCGGGTGTTCAGATGGTCGACCGGAAAGCGGGTGATCGGATGAATGCCGGACTTGCCCGCTGTGAGCGCTGCCCAATTGTCGGCCTTACCGACGCCCAGCGACGTTACCACGCCGATACCGGTGACGGCGACGATCGGCCTGCCCATGTGATCGTTCAGATTGGCCATGTTGTTGTCCTGAGACCTTTAATCGGCGGTGTTGACCAACGCCATGCCCTCGAATTGGTGATAGCCGATCGCCGTTGCAAGGACGGTCCTGGGAACGCCGTTGAACGGCTTCTCAGTGGCGGCGTCAAAAGCCGGGTAGGCGGCCTTGCGCTCGACAGCCAGTGCCGCCAGCGCCACGGCGAAGGGAAACTGCGCTTCCTTCATGTGACCGGTCAGCGTCGAAAAGCCGCGTGCGGCAATCGCCGGGTTGGCGCCGAACACCGATTTCTCGGCGGCAGTAGCGGCATGGGCGCCCGAAGCGCCTGAAATCGTCAGCAACTCGCCGTTCGGCAATGCAGCCTGCCTGAGCAGCGCGGCAATCTCGCCATCGAGCTCGCCCTGCCGGCGTTTGGCGCGCCCGGATACCACCGGGCCGAGTTCGGCATAGATCTTTCGCCCGCGGCTGATCGCGTGCTCGCGCTGTTCCAGGACGAGAAACGCGCCGCCGGATCCGGTCACCACGCCGCCGCCTTCGGCGCCTTGCCTCTGCCAGACCGGTCTCCAGGGACCGCGATGCAGGTAGCCGGCCAGTTCATAGCCAAGCAGCATGTCGGAGTGTTCGGTCTGGAAGGCGCCGCCGACCAGTATGTGCGTCGATTGCCCGGAGCGGATGCGCGCGGCGGCTGTCTCGACGGCGGCGACGCCTGCACCTTCCTCGCCCATGAAGGTGCGCGACGATCCCGTCACCTTGTGGACGATCGAGATGTTGCCGGCGAGCAGGTTGGAAAGCTGCGCCAGAAAGAGCGTCGGCCGCAATTCGGTGGTCAGTTTCTCGTTGAGCAGCACGTCGCGGTCGTTGCGGCTTTCCGAAGCGACGAGAATATCGGCGTCGACCGCCTCGTCGCGCTCGCCGCCGCCGGCAGCCACCACCATGTCCATGGTCGCGCAGAGTTCGTCATTGCCCTTGATGCCGGCGTCGTCCAGCGCCATGCCGGCGGCGTAGGTGCCGAGCCTCTGCCAGGTTTCCATCTGCCGCTGGTCGCCGCGCTTGGCGATCTGCAGGTTCCAGTCGATCTCGGGCAGCGGGTGGACGGTGTAGGGCGAGAAGCGCGCGGCTTCGAGCACAGGCTCCAGGCCCGGCTGGGCAAGTTTGCGCCAATGCGCATCCGGACCCTCGCCCAGCGAAGAGACAAGGCCGATGCCTGATATGACGACGTGGTGAGGGCTCATGGGCGGCTGTTTTGGGTCAGGCTTGAAGACGAACCATTTTAGGCGTTCTTGGCCGCGACCAGGGCGTCGATCTTGGCGCACAGGTTCTTCATGACGAAGTAATCGTCGGTCGAGGCCTTGCCGTCATTGACCTCTTGCGTCCACTTTTCCAGCGGCACCTTGATGCCGAATTCCTTGTCGATGGCAAAGACGATGTCGAGGAAGTCGAGGCTGTCGATGCCGAGGTCGTCGATAGTGTGGCTTTCAGGGGTGATCGTGTCGATATCGATCTCACTGGTGTCGGCGATGATCTTGGCGACTTTGGCGAACGTGGTGGACAAGGGCTTTTCCTTCGGTTGCGGGCGGAATCTGTCCGCATGTGTTTGCGCGCTGTCTAATCGGTTTTTCCGGGCAGGAAAAGGGCCTGATGCGCCGGGCGCAGATGGGGTGGCTGTTCTGCCAGGGCAATAGGGTCGCCGGAACCTCCCGGCGATGTTCCGCAACCATC
Organism: Mesorhizobium sp. M6A.T.Ce.TU.016.01.1.1; assembly: GCF_003997065.1. NCBI lineage: Bacteria > Pseudomonadati > Pseudomonadota > Alphaproteobacteria > Hyphomicrobiales > Phyllobacteriaceae > Mesorhizobium > Mesorhizobium sp. M6A.T.Ce.TU.016.01.1.1. Next base: position 108,200 of record NZ_RZTJ01000019.1, read on the forward strand.
CGATCGGATTGTCGTCGGCGCCTTCGTTCCAAGCTCAGCGTACATGCCGTAGAACAGCCCTCCGGCCACAATAAACCGCGCTCAAAGGCCTAGGGAGCGCGCAGCCAAGGTTCGGACCGCGAAATCCCATGGCCAACGAAAACGAGGTAAGTTGTCGGGAGCCGCGCCGGTCGTTCGTCCTCTGCACGCAAAGCGCAAGAACCGAATACCTAGCCATGAGAAAGATCGTCGTAATCACGCACATCACTCTCGACAGCCTCATGCAATCACCCGGAGCTTCCAATGACCCCCACCATCACAGCCTTTGAACGGTCGCCCGACCGCGGCAGGGGACAGGCACGTGACATGCGTGTTCGTTGGGCGCTCGAAGAAGTGGATCAACCTTACGACGTTCGTCTTGTTTCGTTCAGCGAGATGAAGAAACCCGCGCATCGTGCGCTTCATCCTTTCGGGCAGATTCCGACCTATGAAGAAGGCAATCTCGCCTTGTTCGAGTCGGGGGCGATCGTGTTCCACATCGCGGAGCGCCATGGTGGCCTGTTGCCAGACGATGCGAATGCCCGGGCGCGCGCGATCACATGGATGTTTGCCGCGGTTAGCACGCTGGAGCCGCCGATCCTTGAACGGGAAACAGCCGTGCTGCTGGAGCGCGACGAGACCTGGCACGAAAAGCGTCTGCCTAGGGTTGAGGATCGCATCCGTAAGCGGCTAGCCGATCTTTCCGCTCACCTGGGCGATGCCGACTGGCTCGATGGTGCGTTCAGCGCCGGCGACCTCATGATGGTGGGGGTCCTGCGCAGGTTGAACGGATCGGGGATACTGGACGAATATCCGAACCTCTCCGCCTATTTAGCCCGCGGCGAAGCGCGGCCGGCCTTCAAGCGTGCTTTCGACGCTCAATTGGCGGTTTTCACTGCCGCATCGACCAGCTGACGAGGCCGCTCTGGTCATTTGAGCCTATCGGCGCGGATGTGCAGCTTTAGGCGGTAGATGTGTGTGAGAATGGTCGGAACCGGTATTCCAGTTAGCGTACCAAGCGTTAGATTTTCACCACTAGCGAACGCTTCAACCAGCTCCAGCGCGGATTAGAAGGTGACGCGACCGAGCACGCGCAGGCCGTCGCCTTGCGGCTCGACGATCACGGCTTCGCCTTCGCGCGGCGAGATGCCGGTGAGGGCCATTATGTTTTCCAGATGGGTGACCATGACCACATTGTCGGAGCCGGAATAATTGCGAATCTCGGTCATGACCGCCTCGAGCTGGGCGGCTTTCTCGCTCGGGTCGGTCTTAAGCAGGTCAAGCGGCGCGAACGGCTCGGGCTCCGCTCTGAACGCGATGCGGGCGGTGTCGAGGCTGCGGCAATAGCGGCTGGACAGCATGCGCTCTATGGGCGCGGCGCGGGCGGCGAACAGCGCGCCGATCTTGCGTGCCTGCTGCTTGCCACGCACCGAGAGGTTGACCTGGGTCGCGCATTTCTCGATGTCGAAATTCGCCGGATCGGTAGTGCCGGTGACCATGGCATGGCGAAGCAGCACCACATGTCCGCCGTCGCGCAACAGCGCCCAGCCGGCTTCAGTCGCATGGACCGCGGCGGGAACGACGAGCAGCAGTAGAGCCAGCACAAATCGAAGCATCAGACGTCCTTTTCCGGTCACCGCGGGTGGGTTCCGGTGACCTGATATAGGGACGGCAAAGCCGGCTGAAAGACAAGGCGCGACCAATCCCGGCTGTTTGCGAGGACAGAACGCTTCGGAAGGTGGGGGCGATTGCACTGCGATCGCGGCTCGCCTATCAGGAGAAAAATGTCTCCACTCATCGAAACCGTCCTTTTTGTCTTCGGTCTTGTCGCGCTCGGCTATCTCGCCGGGCTCACCGGCTATTTGAAGGCCGAGGCGGGCGAGGCCATCGCCGAATTCGCTGTCGGGGTGGCGATGCCGCTGCTTCTGTTCCGCACCATGGTGAATGCCGATTTCCATGGCGCCGCGCCATGGTCGTTCTGGGGAGCCTATTTCACAGCGGCGGCAGTCACGTGGGCTGCAGGCCATCTGGTCACCACGCGGGTGTTCGGGCGCGATGCGCGCGCCGGGGTCGTCGGCGGCGTGTCGTCGGCTTTTTCCAATCTCGTCCTGCTCGGCATCCCGTTCGTCCTCGGCACATTCGGGCCAAGTGGATTCGAAGTGCTGTCGCTGCTGATTTCCGTGCATCTGCCGACGATGATCATGGCATCGATCATCCTGTTTGAAATCTTTGGCCGCGGTGACGAGCATGTGCATCCGTTGCGCATCATCCGGCGCTTCTTTCGAAAGATGCTCTCCAATCCGCTGATCATCGGCATCCTGGCCGGGTGGGTGTGGCGTATCGCCGATCTGCCGCTGCCGGCGTTGGCCGTCCGGCTGGTCGACGCGTTGGCCAACATCGCCGGACCGGTCGCGCTGTTTGCCATGGGGCTTGGCCTGTGCCGTTTCGGCATCTCCGGCAATGTGCGGCCGGCGCTTGCGCTGTCGGCGCTGAAGCTGCTGCTGATGCCGGCCGTCGCGCTCGGCCTGGTCTGGCTACTTGGGCTGCCGCCGCTGTCGGCGAAGGTGGCGGTGGTGGCGGCCGCGCTGCCATCCGGGGTCAATTCCTACCTGATTGCGACGCAATTCAACACCGGCCAGGCATTGGCATCGAACCAGATGACCATCGCCACCGCCTGCGCCGTCGTCACCACGGCGTTCTGGCTGACGGTGGTGGTTCACGTATTTGGCTAGGTAATCTCAACACCCTCGAGCAACATCGAAGCGCAAGTCGGCCTCGCCTTGCGCTGGCCCAAACCCTATATGCCATCTTGCGATTGATTGCGGGGCTTGCCCTAGGTAAAGAGCAGTGGCTCCGGGCGTGCCGGCATCGATGCCATTGCGCACGCCCACCAAAGAAATCCAGATACCGGCCCGTCAGCGCGCCGAACGGAGGCTAGACCATGCTTCAGAAAACCAGCCATTTCATGCGCCAGGCCAATCTCATCAATGGCGAGTGGGTGCAGGCCGACAGCGGCCAGACAGTCGACGTCAACAATCCGGCCACAGGCCTCAAGATTGGCACTGTGCCGAAGTCGGGCAAGGTCGAGACGCGCCGCGCCATCGAAGCTGCCGACGCCGCCTTCAAGACATGGCGCAAGACCACCGCGCTCGAGCGTTCGAAGCTGTTGCGCAAGCTGCATGACGCGATGATGGACAATCAGGATGTGCTGGCCGAGCTCTTGACCATCGAGCAGGGCAAGTCGCTGTTCGAATCGAAGGGCGAGATCGGTTCGGCAGCCTCCTACATATTGTGGTTCGCCGAAGAAGGCCGCCGCACCTATGGCGATGTCGTGCCGTCGCCCTGGGCGGACCGCCGCATCCTGGTGACCAAGGAGCCGGTCGGCGTCATCGCCGCCATCACGCCGTGGAATTTCCCGTCCTCGATGCTGGCCCGCAAGCTCGGCCCGGCGCTTGCAGCCGGCTGCACCGCGGTCGTCAAGCCGGCGTCGCAGACGCCTTATTCCGGCCTTGCCTGGGGTGCTCTCGCCGAGGAAGTCGGCTTCCCCAAAGGCGTCATCAACATCCTGACCGGCGCCGCCGGCGAGATCGGCGACGAGATCTGCGCCAACCCGCTGGTCAAGAAGATCACCTTCACCGGCTCGACCGAGGTCGGCAAGATCCTGATCCAGAAATCGTCCGTCACGGTCAAGAAGGTGTCGATGGAGCTCGGCGGCAACGCACCGTTCGTCGTCTTCGACGACGCCGACATCGAGCGTGCCGTCGCCGGCGCGATCACCGCCAAATACCGCAATTCCGGCCAGACCTGCGTCTGCACCAACCGCTTCCTGGTTCAGGCTGGCGTCTATGACAAGTTCGTCGAAAAACTCGCCGCCGCCAGCAACGGGCTGAAGGTCGGTTCCGGCCTCGAGGACGGCGTGCAGCAGGGGCCGCTGATCGACGAGAAAGCGGTCGAAAAAGTTGAGGAACTGATCGCCGATGCCACCGCCAAGGGCGGCAAGGTCGTCGCCGGCGGCAAGCGCCATGCGCTGGGCGGTTCGTTCTTCCAGCCGACGGTGATCGCCGATGCGACGCCGAAGATGCGCTTCATGAAAGAAGAGATCTTTGGCCCGGTAGCACCGGTGTTCAAGTTCGAAACCGAAGAGGAAGCCGTGGCACTCGCCAACGACACCGAATTCGGCCTCGCCTGCTATTTCTACACGGGCGATCTCGGCCGCGCCTTCCGGGTCATGGAAGGGCTGAAATACGGCATGGTCGGGGTCAATGAAGGCCTCATCACCACGCCTGAGGCGCCGTTCGGCGGCGTCAAGGAATCGGGCCTCGGCAAGGAAGGCGGACATCAGGGCATCGAGGATTATCTCGACACCAAATATGTCTGCATCGGCGGCCTCGGCCTGTAGCGGCCGAACCTGGCTGGAAGCGCGGCCGGCTTGGCAGGCGCTATGACCCTTGCGGGTGGCGCAGCCCTTTCCTCGATCACAGGGGCCGTCCTGACGGAGGGCAACGCAACCTATGCGCTGTTCTCCATCATGCTTATTTCCGCCGGGCTGTTGGCTGTGCTCGCGGCGCTCGTGCCAGGCGATTCTCAGTCCTGCCGGATGTGGTGCCGTCCCTGATAAACACGCGCTCTTTGCGCTTGAATAAAGCAGTGCGTGCGGCGGCGTGGCGGCTTGATCACGACCTTCCAGCAGCAGCAATTAAGGGCAGCACAGGGTCGCGGGCGGCAACCGAAAGCTCCCATGCTAAACGACCGAGTTGCAGACAGACCAGACGTTGGTGAGGTTCTTTCAGCCTGTTCGTTCAGTTCTGGGCTGCCTTCCTCAACCAGTCGCGCATTTGTCGCGCGGGCCGTGACAGGTGCGTCGTGTCAGGGGTCAGCAGATGATACTGTTCCCGTCCTGGCAGCACCGGGCCGGGAAGCTGAACAAGACGCCCGGACTGCAGATGCTGGCCGCAGGAGAGATGGTCGCCGATGGCAATGCCAAGACCGCGCAGCGCCGCGTCGATGCACAGATGGGTGCGGTTGAAGAACAGGTGGTTGTCGAGATCGTCCAGCATGACGCCTGCCGCTTCGCAATAGCGTCGCCACCAGTAGAGCCCGCGCTCGTGGATCAGCCTGTGCGCGGCGTAGAAGCCTGGTGAGGCCGGATCGGGGCCTTTCGCGATCAATGCGGGCGACGCGACCGGGAACGCGTTGAGATCAAGGAAGGGCTCGGAGCGAAAGCCGATCAGCGCCGCCGGTCCCCAGGTCAGCACCAGGTCGACATCGCCGGGCAGGCTGCGCGGCGGGTCCGGGCGGACGCGGAGATCGACGTTGAGCCGCAGCGCGTCCAGCGCCTGCGCCGTCAGGCGCGGCATGAGCCACACGACCGCCAGATCGGTCTCCACATCCAGAACCACTGTTCCCTTGGCGGTGCCGCGTTTCAGACGCCCGACGCCGAGCGCCAGATCGGCGAAGGACCGGGCGACGGTGCGAGCGAAGAGACTGCCTTCGCCGGTCAGCACGACATGGCGG